>NZ_JBQILM010000007.1:0-58197 GCF_056797215.1 Evtepia sp. | reverse complement strand
GCGACTTTCATCGCCACCAACATTATGGAACTGTTCTCCTGCTTCGCGAGCCTGGTGTTCGGCCTCATCACCTTCTGCCTGGCCCACTTCTTCGCCTACGGCATTCAACTACAACTAGACTCTGACGGATTGGTTTGATTTTTATGGGAAATATCATCTTAAAACTGGACGTGGTCATGGCCGACCGCCACATGTCCCTCAACGAGCTGGCGGAAAAGGTGGGCATCACCAATGTGAACCTGTCCAAGCTCAAGAACAACAAAGTCAGTGCCATCCGCTTTTCCACCCTGGCCGGGATTTGCGAGACCCTCCACTGCCAGCCGGGGGATATCTTGAAATATGTGGAGGAGGACGATGAGACGTAAAGGAGGCGTATCATGAAAAGGGAGACAAAAAAGCTGTTGATTTTCTTGGGGGTCATCTTTGGCATCAACCTCCTGATTGGCATTCCTAGAGGCATCCTGGTCCACGGGGGATACGGAGTCACTTACGGCGGTTCACTTCTTTGCTGCCCCGCAGCCGGACTAGTTTTGGCCAAGGTTATCTGTGATAAAGACCAGCGAAGCACCATGCCCATGTACTTCTTTACCGGCATCCTGGTCCTCACCGCCGCTTCCTTCCTGCTTAGCCTGGCCGACCTCTTCCTGCGCTCCCCCCAGATTCCCATCATTGGGGGTTATCTGACCGCCATCGGCTTTGGCCTGCTGGTTATCCTGTTTTTCCTGGATAAGAAGGAAACCCGCAACCTCCACGGGCTGGGCGGGGAAAACTGGGCACTGACGACAAAGCTGCTCACCCTATACGCGGTCATCTGTTTTGCCCGTGTGATTCTCCCGGAATTGATTCTAGGGGACCCCGTTCTTTTGCTGCAACAATTCTCCCTGACTACCTTCCTCAGCGGCTTTGTCCTTGCCCCCATCTATCTTAACGAGGAATACGGCTGGCGCTGCTATTTCCAGCCGTTGTTGCAGAAAAAGTTTGGCCTCGTCAAAGGCGTGCTTGTGTTTGGCTTCTTGTGGGAGCTGTGGCATCAGCCGGTTCTTTTGCCTATATTTTCCCCGGAAGAGGCGGGGTACACCACCGTTCAATTCATTTTGTCCCGTTATGTTGCTGTTATGGGCATCGCTATTTTCATGGCATACGCCTACATGAAAACCCAAAATGTATGGACAGCCGTGCTGATACACGGCCTGCACAATGCTTTCTCAAGCTCTTTTATCGATAATGGAACGATCACAGAGCCATCCGCTTGGTGGATCACCTTCGTGGTCTTTATCCTCGTCTCGCTGGTACTCTTTGTTCCCTTCCTGTTCTCCAACGTGTTCCGGAAACCCAAGCAACTGGTATGTAAGGAGGAAGCATCATGAAAAAAAGAAAGAAGTTCTGATTTTCCTGGCGGTGGCGTATGGGCTGCCCTTCCTTATAAAGCAGAGACGCGCACCGCAAATCAATGCGGTGCGCGTCCCTTTTTTGCTTGGGTCCAAGATTTCAGATCAAGCATTCCCTCTGGTGGGTTCCCCTTCCACGTTGGCATCCTCCCGGAAAAACAGGGTGATGCACCACAGCGCGGCGAGGCACACCAGAATATAAACCAGCCGGCTCAGAGTGCTGGCGGAGCCGCCAAAGAGGGCCGCCACGATATCCAGGCCGAAAATTCCAACACAGCCCCAATTCAGGCCGCCAATGACGGCCAATGCCAGGGCAATTCTGTCCATTGCCTTCACGATGAGAAAACCTCCCGGAACCGTACACACAGTTCGTTTGGATTTTTCGCCCGTACAGGACGGTTGCCCCGTACTGGCTAAGCCCGGAGAGGCGCTGCCTCTTTCGGTCTCCGAGGGTAGTATGTGCGGCGGCGGCGGACGCATTCCTAGAAAATTTTTCTAATTTTTTGTCTGGTCCCCATCATGCTTCATCGCTTCATAACACCAGCGGGCGATCTCCCCCACCAGCCCCAGCGGCAGCGCCTGGCCATAGGGCAGGTAGAGGGTCCCTTTCCTGGTCTTAGCCTCCGAAAGCGCCGTTGAAAAGGCCGCAAGTGCATCCTCCCCTACATAAAGGCTAATCTGTGACTTCCCCGCCGAAAATTGCAGCACATGCCGGCCAGCCCAGTAGGAGGGCATACTCCAGGCAATCCGTTCCTCCGCCTCTGGGAGGCTCTGGCGGAGCGTGTCCCTCAGCTGCCGCAGAATGGGCTGGATGTCCTCCGGCTGGGCAGCAATGTATGCCTCCACCGTTTCCGGTGCTTTCCCGCAATAGTGGTTCTGCTGGGCCCGCTTAAATTCCCGGCCACAGTTTGGACAAGTCCACATACGCTTCCATCCTTTTCCATCAATTTCTTCCCGTTGCTTGGAACAGGGTCCATGGCTCCGTCTCCGGCGGGGGCAGGCGGAAGTCCATGGCCTCCCCCGTCTCCGGGTGGGTGAAGGACAGGTGGTTGGACCAGAGGGCAATTTGCCAATCCTTGGGGTCGGGGTAACGGCTGTATTTCCGGTCCCCGGCCAGGGGCAGACCCCGGGCGGAGAACTGGGCGCGTATCTGATGGGTCCGGCCTGTCTCCAACTGAATCTGCACCAGGGAAAAGCCCTGGCGGTTGTCCAAAAGCTGATAGTGGAGCACCGCCTCCTGGACGCCCTTGCCAGGGGTCTGGGTCACGTAGGTCTTTCGGGTCTTTTCGTTCCGGCCCAGCAGGTCCCGGAACGTCCCCTGGTCCTCTCGAGGCCGCCAGTGGATCACCGCCTGGTATTCCTTGGCAAAGCGGTTCTCCCGGATTTGCCGGGACAGCTCCGACGCAGCGTGGGCGCTGAGGCCGTAGACCATCAGCCCCCCCACCACCTGGTCCAGCCGGTGGACCGCCCGGACCTTGGCGTGGGGCTGGCCCAGGGCCTCTCGGATCAGGTCGGGCATCCCCCCGGGCTCATCGGTGGAGAGCACCCGAAAGGGTTTGACGCACACCACCAGAGCGTCATCTTGATACAGGATGTCCAACATGGCTGTCCTCCTCTTCCTCTTTTTCTGCTTTCACACTCAGCACATTATAAACCATAATGCTCACAAACACAACCGCGCCCCCCAGTAAGGACCAGCGGGACAAGGTCTCCCCCACCACCACGGCCACCAAAATGGGGTTGAGCACCGGTTGAATCCCCGACGCCAACACGGCGGTGATGGGCTTGACGTACTGTATCCCCGCAGTCAGGCACACGTAGGCCAGGCCCAACTGGAACACCCCCAGGATCACGGCGTAAAACAGTGTGGTCCCGTCAAACTGGGTCTCTTGGACCAGAAAGGGCAGGCCGATCAGGGCCCCCATGCCCTGGCCCAGGATGGTGGCCCACACCGGGTCGCCTCCGGGGAGCTTTTTGTGGAGGAAGAACCAGGCATAGCACAGCCCCGACAGCACCCCAATCACATCCCCCGCAAAGCGGCCGCTGCCCAAGCTGTCCAGGAAGAAGCAGAAAATGCCCCCCAGGATAAAGACACTAGCCACGACATCCCGCCGCTGGGGCCGCTCATGGAACAGGGCCCAGGAAAAGAGGATCACAAAAATGGGGGCGGTGAACTGCAAGAGCACCGCGTTTCCTGCCGTGGTCAGCTTTGTGGCCACCGTGTACAGCACCGTAGCCCCGCACACCCCCAGGGCCCCCACCAGCACCCCGGCATTCCAGCGGAAGGGGTGGTGGCTGAGCTTGGCAAACACCAGGAGGATGCCCACCGAGAGGATGCTTCGGAAGGCATTGATGGACAGGGGGTTCCAGGGGATTTTTTTCACACACAGCCCGCCAATGCTCAGCAGCACCGCGCTGGCAAAGACCAAAAGCAGGCCTTTCTTGCTATTCATAACGAGAGTTTCCTTTCTCAACGACTTCCAAACAAGACGGCCAAGAGAGACGCAAGCCCTCTTGACCTCCTGTTGTTTCCATTTCTGGCACTATGCCGGCTTCGCCGCCGGTTTTGGCTGGGGCCTGGGGCGTTCCCCTCTGGCACTGAGGATGTTATAGACCATCACACTGACAAACACGATGGCGCCCCCCAGCAGGGACAGGGGGGACAAGGTCTCCCCCACCACCACAGCCACCAGGATGGGATTGAGCACCGGCTCGATCCCTGTCACCAGAATGGCGGTGACGGGCTTCACATACTTCACCCCTGTGGTGAGGCACACATAGGCCAGGCCCAACTGGAACACCCCCAGGATGATGGCATAAAACAGGGTTCCCCTGTCAAACTGGGTCTCCTGGACCAGGGAGGGCAGGCCGATGAGGGCCCCTATGCTCTGTCCCAGGATGGTGGCCCAGAGGGCGTTGCCGCCGGGGAGCTTGTTGGTGAGGAACACCAGGGCATAGGATACCCCGGACAACACCGCCACCGCGTCCCCTACCAAGCGGCCGCTGCCCAGGCTGTCCAGGAAGAAGCAGAGCACACCCCCCACGATACACAGGCAGGCAATGACATCCAGCCCCTTGGGCCGCTCATGGAACACCAGCCAGGTAAAGAGGAGGATGAACACCGGGGCCACGGTGAATTGGAGCAGCACCGCGCTGCCTGCCGTGGTCAGCTTGGTTGCCACGGTATACAACACGGTGGCACCGCACACCCCCACCGTGCCCACAAGCACACCAGGGGTCAGTTGGAAGCGGTTGCGGGTCAGTTTGGCAAAGCCAAACAGGATACACACAGAGATGATACTGCGAAAGCTGTTGATGGATAGGGGGTTCCAGGGGATTTGCTTGACACATACACCGCCAAGGCTCAAAAGCAGGGCACAGGTGAGCATGAGAATCAGACCCTTTTTGTTGTTCATACCAAACATCCTTTCTCTCCTGCCCTGCTGTCCAGGGCAGTTAGTTGACAGCAGCCAGGGCCCCTTCCAAGTCCCCTTGGATATCCGCCGGATCCTCAATGCCCACAGACAGGCGGATCAGGTCTGCACCCACCCCGGCGGCCTCCAACTCCTGGTCGGACATCTGCCGGTGGGTGGAGGAGGCGGGGTGGAGCACACAGGTCTTGGCGTCCGCCACGTGGGTGGCGATGGAGGCCAGCTTCAGCCCGGCCATAAAGGTTTCCGCCCCGGCGCGGCCTGCCTTCAGGCCAAAGGCCACCACGCCGCAGGTACCCTTGGGCATATACTTCTGGGCCAGGGCGTGGTTTTTGTCCCCTGCCAGGCCGGGGTAGGATACCCAGGCCACCTTGGGGTGGTTCTCCAAATACTGGGCAATTTGCTGGGCGTTGGCGCAGTGCTGGGGCATCCTGAGGTGCAGGGTCTCCAGCCCCACGTTGAGGAGGTAGGCGTTCATGGGGGCGGGGGAGGCCCCGAAGTCCCGCATGAGCTGCACTGTGGCCTTGGTGATGAAGGCCCCCTCCAAGCCGAAGCGCTCTGTGTAGGTCACCCCGTGGTAGCTCTCGTCGGGGGTGCACAGGCCGGGGAACTTGTCGGGATAGCGGGTCCAGTCAAACTTCCCGCTGTCCACAATGGCCCCCCCCACGCAGTTGGCGTGGCCGTCCATATACTTGGTGGTGGAGTGGGTGACGATATCCGCCCCAAAGCGGAAGGGCTGGCAGTTGATGGGGGTGGGGAAGGTGTTGTCCACAATCAGCGGCACCCCGTGGCTGTGGGCGGCCTGGGCAAACTTTTCAATGTCCAGGACGATGAGGGCGGGGTTTGCCAAGGTCTCCCCAAACACCGCCTTGGTGTTGGGCCGGAAGGCGGCGTCCAGCTCCTCCGGGGAACAGTTGGGGTCCACAAAGGTGAAGTCAATGCCCATGCGCTTCATGGTCACGGCGAAGAGGTTGAAGGTCCCCCCATAGATGGTGGTGGAGGATACCACATGGTCCCCGGCGGAGCAGATATTGAACAGGGCGAAGAAGTTGGCGGCCTGGCCGGAGGAGGTCAGCATGGCGGCGCTGCCCCCTTCCAGGGCACAGATCTTGGCGGCCACCCGGTCCGAGGTGGGGTTTTGCAGGCGGGTGTAGAAGTAGCCCGCGGCCTCCAAGTCGAAGAGGGCGCCCATGGCGGCGCTGCTGCCATAGCGGAAGGTGGTACTCTGGATGATGGGAATGTTCCTGGGCTCGCCGCTCTCCGGCACATAGCCGGCGTGGAGACAGTCTGTTCCCTGCTGATAGTTGCGCATAGCCGAAAACCTCCTGAATATGCTTTTTTAATATAGGATGAGCTATTATACGCCTTTCCGCACCCAGGGTCAAGCACCTCTTTTTCCACTGTTTTGATGATACCACAGCCGCCCCCAAAGGGCCATGGCAGCCCCCTGGACAGTTCATACCAGAGCCCTGCCAGTTTTACCAGTACACTGCTAGAACTTGCCGCCCACCTGCCGGGGTCCAACGCAAAAGCCGCCCCCAGGCCATGGGCCCAGGGGCGGCATACTCACTGCATACTGATCTGTCCAAAGATCTGCAAAATATCGTCGGTGGTGGTGGCGGCTTTCTCCTCCCCTGCCCGGTCCAGGGCGATCTTGCCCCGGTCCAGCATCAGCAGCCGGTCCCCGTACTCCACGGCGTAGCGCAGGTTGTGGGTCACCATCAGGGCGGTGAGCCGCTTCTCCCGCACCAGCTTCCCGGTGAGGACCATGATAGCCTCGGCGGTGCGGGGGTCCAGGGCGGCGGTGTGCTCGTCCAGGATGAGGAATTGCAGGGGGGTCAGGGTGGCCATCAGCAGGGCCACCGCCTGGCGCTGGCCCCCGGAGAGGGCCCCCATCTTCACATCCAGCTTATCTTCCAGGCCCAGCCCCAGGCCAGAGAGCTCTTGCCGGTAGAAATCCTGGCGCTTGCGGTTGATGCCCCGGGTGAGGCCAAAGCCCTTGCCCTTGTTGTCCGCCAGGGAGAGGTTCTCCAGCATGGTCAGGTTGGGGGCGGTGCCCAGGGAGGGGTTCTGATACACCCGGCCGATGGTGCCGTAGCGCTGGAAATCCTTCAACTTCCGCAAGCTCTTCCCGTCCACCACCACGTCGCCCCCGTCCATGGGGATGCTGCCGCAGATGATGTTCAGCAGGGAGGTTTTCCCGGAACCATTGCTGCCCACGATGGAGACGAACTGGCCATCGGGCACGCTGAGGTCGAAGCCGTCGAAGAGGGTCATCTCGGTGACGGTCCCTGGATTGTAGACCTTTTTCAGGCCGCGGATCTCAAGCATGGATGATCTCCTCCCCTTTCCGTCCCGCCAGCACCAGCACCAGCAGGAACAGGGCGGCGGTGATAAATTTGAGCATGTTGGCCGGCAGGCCCAGGTTGATGGCGATTTGGATGCAGAACTTGTACAGGATGCTCCCCAGCAGCACCGCCGTGGTCCCCTGGGGGGTGGCCAGGACCCGGAGGACAGGGACCTTCCCCATCCCCTGGGCGGGCTTGGAGCTGGTGAAAAAGCGCACGATGGTCACACCGATGATGACGGTGGCCAAGCCGAACACCACCTGGCCGATGCCCATGACGGCGGAATAGCTGCGCTGCTCCTGGGCCAGCACGCCGCCGCACAGGGCCACCAGGGCGTTGGCCATCACCACGCCCAATATCTTCATGTTGCCCTTGTTCTGGGCCAGGGTGGTGACCAGGGTGCCGTTGTCCCCCACCGCCCGGAGCAGCAGGCCGGACTTGGTGCGGAAATAGGCGTCCAGGATCAGCTTCACCACCACCGCCAGCACCAGGGAGACAATAAGCTTCCGGGCCGAGAGGGTCAGGCCGCCAAAGAGGCCCATCACCGGGGCGGAGGTAAAGATGGTGTCGGTGCCCCGGTCCACGGTCTGGTTGGAGCCGCCGATGAGCAGGTTAATGGAACTCAGGGCCGTCATGGTGATGATCCCGGCCAGCAGGTCCCGCACTCCCAGGCGCACGTGGATCAGGCCGGTACACAGCCCCGCCGCGGCCCCCGCCAGGGTGGCACACACCAGGGTGAGCCAGGGGTTCATCCCCCCGATGAGGAGCACCGTGGTGACAGCGGCCCCCAGGGGGAAACTGCTGTCCACGGTGAGGTCCGGGAAGTCCAGGACCGAATAGGTGATGTACACCCCATAGGACAGCAGGGCATAGATCAGGCCCTGGGTCAGGGTGGAGGAGATCAGGTCAAGCATGGGGTTCCGCTCCCTTTCTGTCTGAGCAAAGATTCAAGGTTTCGTCCACCTGTTTCAGCCGGTGGCAGCGTGGAGAGGCAGCGCCTTTAGGCGTTCACCACGTCCTGGGCCTCCGCCTTCACCTCGTCGGGCAGGGTCAGGTTCAGCTGGGTCACAACCTCGCTGTTGATATACAGGGCATAGTTCTCAATCACCTCATAGGGGATATCCTGGCAAGCCGCCTCCCCCTTGAGGATACGGGCAGCCATCTTGCCGGTCTGGACCCCCAGGGCCACATAGTCCAGGCCCGCGCCGCCCACGCAGCCCAGCTTCATCTGTTCGATCTCGGAGCCGTAGACGGGGATGCCTGCGTCGTTGGTCTTTTCCAGGATGGAGCCCAGCACCCCCACCACGTTGTTGTCGGTGAGGTTGGACAGGCAGTCCACCTTCCGGTTGATGAGGGTATCCACCGCCTGGGTGACCTCAGACTGGGCGGTGACGCCGATGGCGTCGATGGTGAAGCCGTACTGGTCTGCCAGGCCCTTGTAGACCTCCACGGAGTAGAGGGAGTTGGCCTCGCTGGTGGTGTAGATGATGCCCACGGTCTTGGCCTCGGGCTGAAGGGCCCGGATAAGCTTCAGCTGCCCCTCCACCGGCAGCACGTCGGAGGTGCCGGTGATGTTGCCGGAATCCAGCTTGGCCCCCACAGGGTCGGTGATGGCGGTGAAGATCACGGGGATGTCCTTGTCCTCGGCGGCGGCGTAGCAGGCGGTGGCGGAGGGGGTGGCGATGCCCACCATCATGGCGGCGTCCTCGGCGGAGAAGGCCTGGCCAATCTGGATGGCCATGTTGTCGTCAAAGCCGGCGTTTTGGTAGTCGATGGTGTAGTCGGTGCCCTCTTCCAGCCCCGCTTCCTTCAGGCCTTGGAGGAAACCCTCCCGGCAGTTGTCCAGAGAGGCGTGCTGGCCGTACTGGCTGATGCCGATGATGGCGGGCTTGCCCTCTGTCTGTCCGCCGCCGTCCCCTTCGGCGGGGGTGCCGCAGGCGGTGAGGGAGAGGCCCAAGGTTAGGGCCAGGGCTGCGGTGAGCAGCTTCTTGCTTTGCTTCTTCATGTTTGTTACGCTCCTTTTCTTTTATCCAATGCTTTGCCCCCGGTGGGGGCGCTGTCTTGTTGATGGCGCGGTGGGCAACAAAAAAAGCCCTGCTCCACTCGTTTCACAACGAAATGGGACAAGACTGACTCCTGCGGTACCACCCAACTTGGCGCATAGCGCCCGCTCTTTTCACGTACCATCATACGTGCCGCCCGGATAACGGGTGCGGTCCCCGTCGGTCACTACTGAACCGGTGGAGCACCGGCGTTCGTTCCGCCCTCGTAAGGCCATTCCTCCCCTGCGGTCCCGCCGCGATCCCACCACCCGCGGCTCTCTGAAGGGTTAAACAGAGACGTACTATTCTTACTCTCAGGTTTTGTTCCTTGTTTACTTGGCTCTCATCATAGCACGATAGGCGGGGCCCGTCAATGGTCAGCTTGCACAAATTCTTTGCACCGCCACGCCCTTCCCGGCCCCGCCAGCCCCCGTTACGCCTCCGGGGCCGCACTCTGCTGCATCAGGTGTTCCAGGCTATAGCCGGCTAAGAACTCCTGGACCACGTCTTCCAGCTCCTGCCACAGGGGGAGGCTGGCGCAATGGTCCCGGCGCAGGCAGGGCTCGGCATTCTCCTCCAAGCAGGCCACCGGGGCCAGGCTGCCCTCTGCCGCCCGGAGGATTTCCCCGGCGCTGCACTCCGCCGCCGGACGGGCCAGGCGGTAGCCGCCGCCCTTGCCCCGCATGCCCACAGCCAGGCCTGCTGTCACCAGGTTTTTCATGATGGCCTCCAAGTATTTTTCCGAAATCTCCTGGTTCTGGGCCACCTCCTTCAGGGAGATATACCCCTCCTCCTGGCGCTGGGCCAACTCAATCATCACCCGCAGGGCATAGCGGCCTTTGGTGGATATCATCATAGTACGTGTCTCTCCTTAAAAAATCCGGCGAAAATGCGGGGACAGCGTCCCCGCATTCGGTCTCATTCCATATTGTACCGGTATACCGGATAAAAATACAAGGGAGATAGTATCACGAACTACCTACTTTGTCAACAGGATTTTTCATGGGCTACTGGTCGTCTGGCCACATACCATCAAATTAACCTCTCATACGCCTGCTTTCCGTGAAAAAAACGCAGAACCTGTACGCTTCGATCCACTTCCCTGACTTTGTAGATCATGATATAGTTCTTGATCCCCGCTTTTCTGTACCCCAACCTGCGCAGGCGGGCAGCCCGGCACAGGGGGTACAGCAGAGGCATGACCTCCAAGTTCCGATAGCATTCTTCGATGGCATCCGCAAAAGCGGATGCCGCAGAAGGGTTGGCCAGGGAGACCGCAAGATAACGCAGGATGTGGTCTAAGTCCTGGGCAGCACGCTGGGTTTCAACAATCTTATATGCCATATTTCTCTCTCAAGCTCTTCAGATCCCCTCGGGCATCCAGGGTCCTCCCTTGCTCCAAGTCCTCCTCCGCCTCTGCCAGCTTTTCATAGACGTCCAGAAGGCAGAGTTTTTCCTCATAGGCCTGCATACTCATAATGACCATGTCCCCATATCCGTTCTTGGTTACATAGATGGGATCATTGGACTCCTGGCACATCTGGGAGATTGTGGCCGTGTCCTTCAAATCACGGATGGGAATAATACGCGGCATAGTATCGCCTCCCTTGTGTCCCAATTATAACATAATTATATCACAAACACAAGGGCCTACCCCGTTCACTGGACTTCCACTTCTTCCTTCTGCTCTGATATCACCGGCTCCTCCCCCGCCCCAGCGGGCAAGCTGGGCGCCCCCGCCTCCAAGGCCGGGACGGGCTTCCCCCGCCAGTGCCAGCTGGTCTTATGGAACAGAGGTTCGCAGACACAGAGGATGGCCGGCATCAGGAAGATGCTCACCAGGGCAGAGATCAGGGCCCCCCGGGCCAGCATAATGCAGATGGCCCCGATGAGGTCGATGGAGGACACGAAGGACACCCCCAGGGTGGCGCAGAAAAGCACCAGGGCACTGGTGACGATGGAGGCGTCGGAGGCACTGGCGGCCACCTGGATGGCCTCCTTCCGGTCCAGCCCCTTCCGCAATTCCTCCTGGAAGCGGGAGGTCATGAGGATGGCATAGTCCACCGTGGCCCCCAGCTGGACGCAGCTGATGATGGTGGGGGCGATGAACGGCACCTGGGCCCCGGTGAAGTAGCTGCACCCCTGGTTGATGAAAATCGCCAGCTCAATGGTGGCCACCAGCACCGCCGGGATGGTGAGGGAGCGGAACACCACGGCGATGATGAGGAAAATTGCCGCCACGGAGATGTAGTTGGTCACCTGGAAGTCCACGGCGGAGGTGTCGATGAGGTCCCGGTACATGGCCCCCTCCCCGGTAATCATGGCCTTGGGGTCCACCGCGTGGAGGACAGCGTTCATGGCGTCCAACTGCTCTGACACCTGGTCTGTGGCGGGGGCGTAGCTGGAATTGATCATCATCAGCTGCCACCCCTCCTGGCGGAGCATCTCCTTCACGGCGTCGGGGATGAAGAAATCAGGGATGCCCACCCCCAACATACTGTGGTAGGATACCACGGAGGTGATGCCCGGTATCCCCCGGAGCTGTTCCTCCAAGTCCGCCATATCTGTGGCGGAGAGGTCGTCCCGGAGGACCACGAAGTGGGAGGTGGCCATGTCGAAAGCGTCCTTGAGCTTCTCATTGCTGACGATGGAGGGCAGGTCCCGGGGGAGGGATTCGTCCAGCTTGTAATAGATGTCCGCGTGGTTCTGGGCGTACACCGACGGCAGGAACAGCAGCAGCGTCAGCACCACCAGGGGGACCCGGCCACGGAGGATTCCCCGGTTCAGGCGGTCAAAAGAGGGGATGAGGGTCCTGTGCTTGTGCCTGTCGATGCGCTGGTCAAACACCAGCACCAGGGAGGGCAGCACCAAAACCACCGTGGCCACCCCCAGCACCACGCCCTTGGCCATGACAATGCCGATGTCTCGGCCCAGGGTCAGGCGCATGAAGCACAGGGCCAAAAAGCCCGCAATGGTGGTGAGGCTGCTGCCGGAGAGGGCCCGGAAGGCCGCCTCAATGGCCTTGGCCATGGCGTCCCGCTTGTCGTCGTAGTGGCGGCGCTCCTCCTCGTAGCGGCGGTAGAGGAAGATGGAATAGTCCATGGTGACCCCCAGTTGGAGCACCGCCGCGATGGCCTTGGTGATGTAGGAAATCTCCCCCAAGAAGAGGTTGCTGCCAAAGTTATACACCACTGCCAGGCCGATGCTGGCCAGGAACACCAGGGGCAGCACGGTAGATTCCAGGGTAACAGACATGGCCCCCAGGGCCAGAAGCACCGCCAGGCCGACAAAAAGGGGCAGTTCACTGTCCATCACATCCCGGGTGTCCTTGATGACCACGGAGAAACCCGCCAGGAAGCACTTCTCGTTGCACACCCTGCGCACCTGCTCAATGGCCTCCATGGTCTCGTCGGAGGCGCCGGCGTGGTCGTATTGGATCAGCATCATGGTGGCCTCCCCGGAGAAGAACAGCTCCCGGAACTCGGCGGGGATCATATCCACAGGAATCTGGATGCCCACCAGGTTGCTGATCCACACGGCGTTGGACACCCCAGGGACGGCCTTGATGTCCTGCAAGAGGCGGTTGGTGTAGCCTGCGGGCATATCCTCCACAATGAGCATACTGGTGGCCGCCATGTGGAAGGGCTCCTCCAAAAGCTGTTCCCCCTGGGAGGAGGGCAGGTCCTGGGGCAGGTAGGAGAGGATATCGTAATTGATCCGGGTGGCCAGGAAGCCCAGGGCCGAGGGGATCAGCATTAGCAGGGCAACCAGCAGCACCAGTTTGGGCTTCCGGGTGAGTTTATGGGCAATCTTTTCTACCATGTGGTCTCCTTCCCCTCAGCGGAAGATGCTGGCAATGGCGTGGCCGAAATCCTGGAACATCTGGCCGATGCGGCCGAAGAAGCTGCTGCTCTTGGATTCTGTCTCCGTCTGCTCCTCCGCCGCTTCCTCCACCTGAATCTCCTGGGTGCGGATGAGCACCTGGACACTGGCGGGGGCGGGGTTCCGGGGGTCGGTGAGGGAGACGGGCTGGGCGTTGGCATCCATGAGCAGAAGGTTGTTCTTCTCCCCGGTGTACTCCTGCCAACTGTCCTCAAGGATGCCAGTGAGGGCGTTTTTCCCCCGCTTCACGTCGCTGGTGGCCCCCATGGCCTTGGCGGCCTGGCGGAGGCTGGCGGCGATGCCAGACAGGCTCTGCTGGGTGCCCGCATCCAGTTGGACGCCGGTGGTTTTTAACAAGTCCTCGGCGTTGCCCAGGAGGGTCTCCGTATCCGTCACTGTGGCGGCGGCGGTGGTGCTGAGGCTACCCAGGTTCCGCAAGCCCTCTTGGAGCACTGGCTCATAGGCGTTGAGCACCTGGCGCAGGGCGTCAGCATCGTCCAGGATGGCCTGTATCTTCCCCGACGCCTGGCGCAGGGCGGCGGAGAGGTCCGTGGCGCCGTCCACCAGCTTCACCAACTCGTCCAACTGGCCGCACAGCTTTGCCAGGTCCCCCGCCACGTCCCCGGCGGCATTGCTGGCATGTTTCACCGCGCTGAGCACATCCGAAATCTGTTTCTGAATCCGGTCCAGCTTATCCAGGGCCCCGTTGATCTGGCCTAGGACCGCCTCCACAGCCTGGCGGATTTCCGGCGGGATGGTCTCCGGCAAGCTGGGCAGGCTGGGGCGGGGCGGGGTGGAGAGGCTCACAGACGGAATGTCGTTGAGGGCTTTTTCCAGGCGTTCCAAACTATCCTGCATATCCGCCCCACTGCGCAGCAGGTCCTTCACGTCCCCGGCCCCATTTTCCAGGGTTTTCAGGGCGGTTTCCATGTCCTGAAGCTGCTGCTTCAGGGAGACGGTGGTATCGGTCAGCTCGTTTAGCACCCCGTTGGCCTCCGTCACCGTCTGGCTGAGCTGTTTTACCCGCTCCTCCACTGGTGTCAGGGCTTCCGCCACAGCGGTGAGGTCCCCCCGGAGGGTATCCGTCCCCTCATAGAGGGTCCCCTTGCCGTTGGAGAAGGTCTGCCGGGCCTGGTTCAACTGGTCCAGGCCTTGGGCGGAGGCATTCAGCCCCCCTTGCATGTTGCCCATGGCGTCCAGCAGGCCGTCGAGGCTGCCGGATATGTTCTGGTAGTCCCGTTCGATATCCTCCTTGCGCTGGCCGATTTCCGCCACGTCCTCCAACTGGGCCAGGGTGGCGGGGACCATCAGGAAGGTCATGCCCCCAAAGGAAAAGTCGTTGCTGCCCACCCGGATGGTATAGTGCCGTTCCTCCCCAGGCAGGGCCACAAAGAGGACTGTGCGCAGGTTGCCCACCAGCTGCACCTGGGCCCCGGGGGCTTCCAGGGAGAGGATATCATCCTGGTTGAACACCGCCATAGCCTCCAAGGTGTAGTTGTTCCGGGCGTAGTCCGCCGCAGAGGGGTTGGGGAGAATATCCACTTGGAGCTCCACCACCCCCTGCTGCCCCGCCAGGTCCTCGGC
Source organism: Evtepia sp. (assembly GCF_056797215.1). NCBI lineage: Bacteria > Bacillati > Bacillota > Clostridia > Eubacteriales > Evtepia > Evtepia sp. The sequence continues at coordinate 43,522 of NZ_JBQILM010000007.1, read as the reverse complement.
CCGGGTGGGGACGCCGTTGAGGGTATAGTGGAGGGTGATACTCCAAGGGAGCTGGGCAAAGGGGGCCTGGGTGCGGCCCTGGAAATAAAAGTGATCTGGGGCACCGTCCTCAAAATGGAAGGTGGTGCCATAGTCCCGGGTATCGGCAGGTGTGCCGTCGGTGAGGTTCACCACCTCGTCGTAGGCGCCATAGTCCGTGATGGCCTCCGCCCCATGGAGGGCGTAGCTCTTCACCACGCTGCCCTCCTGAAGGTTTCCGTAGTAGTCCAGGGTGGCGTAGTAGGCCTCGTCACAGCTGGGGGCCACGCCGTCCCCCACGGCGGCAGCCCAGGGGACACAGGACGCCCCCAACACCAGGGCCAGGGAGAGGGGCAGGAGCTTTGTATGGGGTTTCCTCTTCATGGTCAGATTACCTCCAAATCATCAACATAAGTTGATTAAAAAGTTTTTGTTGATTTATCGTGCTGTGTTGATTATAATAAAGCCAAGGCATCCAGTCAATAGACAAAAGAGGGCAACTGCCCAAAGGGAAAGAGGCACACTGCTATGGCAAAAAATTCTGACGACCGCCGGGCCCGTCGTTCCCGCAGGCTGCTGAAAGAAAGCCTGCTGGTACTGATGAAACGCAAAGCGTTTTCCCAAATCTCTGTGCGGGACGTCACCGACGAGGCGGACATGAACCGGGGTACCTTTTATCTCCACTACACCGGCACGGTGGAACTGCTGCAAAGCCTGGAAGCGGACCTATTGCAGGAGCTGGAAGCCCTCATCGACGCCCACCTCCAAGAGACCGTGGACCGCGGCAGCGTCCGGCCCCTGCTGGAACCCCTGCTGGACTTTGTGGTGGAGCGGCAAGAGACCTGGGCGGTGCTCCTTGACGAGGACGACGCCAGCGGCATCAGCCAAGGGCTCCAACGTCTGATCCGAAAAAAGGGGGCGGGGGTGGTGGAGACCTGGTTCCATCCCCAGAACTCCCAGCTGGGGGACTACCTGCTGACCTTCCTGGCCTGGGGCTTCATTGGCCTTTTGAAGGAGTGGTTCGCCCAGGACATGGCCCTGCCCCAAGAGGAGCTCATTGCCGCTGCCCAGCGCCTGGCCGACGGGGCCACGGCGGGGCTGTTCCCCAGAGCATGAGAGAAAGGAGCTGCTTTTATGACATCCGCCACCCGCGCCGCCATCAAAGGGGCCTTCCTCCAACGCTTGGAGGAACACCCCATCGGGGACATCACCGTGAAGGACATCGTCCAGGACTGCGGCCTCAACCGCAACTCCTTCTATTATCACTTTAAGGACATCCCCACCCTCCTGGAAGAGATCGTGGCCGAACAGGCCGCCGCCCTCCTGGCCGCCCAGGGTCCCCGCCCCTCCTTGCCAGACTTCTTGGACGGCCTGGTCTCCCTGGCCTTGGACCACCGGCAAAAGCTCCTGCACATCAGCCAGTCCACCCACTGGCCCCTCTTTGCCCAGCACCTGTTAAAGCTCTGCCGCCAGGTGGTGGAGAGCTACGCCACAGCGGCCTTCGGCCCGTCCAGCCTGCCCCCGGAGGACCAGGAGGTCCTGCTGCGCTTTTATCAAACCGCCTGCTTCGGCCAGATCATCGCCTGGCTCAGCGAGGGGATGCGGGAGGACCTACGGCCCCAGCTGCGGCGGCTGTGCCAGTTGGGGACCCAGACCACGGCAGAGCTTTTCCGTCAGGGGGCCCTGGAAAGCACAAACGCAAAATAAAACAAAATTTCTGAAAAAATGTCTTGACAAATCCGCACATATCAGCTAGAATAGGATTCGCTCCACAAGAGAGGGACGATTAGCTCAGCTGGTATGAGCATCCGCTTGACGTGCGGGAGGTCACAGGTTCAAGTCCTGTATCGTCCACCAGAAAAAAGCCTTGAAACCATTGTGTTTCAAGGCTTTTTTGAAGATTGGAGGCCCCCCATGACAGAGAAAACCTTACCCGCCTGCCCGGTGGAGACCACGTTAGCCCTCATCAGCAGCAAGCGGAAGGTACCAACCCTCCGGGACCTGCTCCCCGGTGCCAAGCGCTGGGGGGAGGCCTACAAAGCCCAAAACCTCTGAACCCTTCCGCCCTTCATGGTTTTTCTCCCCCCACTTTGGGTACAATGAACCCAAACACCAAAGGAGGGGAACCATCATGTCAAGCAATCGTTACGCCGGGACCCAGACGGAGCAAAACCTCCGCACCGCCTTTTCCGGGGAGTCCGAGGCCCGGAACAAATACACCTTTTTTGCCTCTGTGGCCAAGCGGGAGGGCTTTGAACAAATTGCGGCGCTGTTCTTAAAAACCGCCGAAAATGAGCGGGAGCACGCCAAGCTGTGGTTCAAGGAGCTGGGAGGCTTGGGGGACACCGCCGCCAACCTTCTCTCCGCCGCCCAGGGGGAGAACTACGAGTGGACGGACATGTACGCCGGTTTTGCCCGAACCGCCGAGGCAGAGGGCTTCCCAGAGCTGGCCAAAAAATTCCGCATGGTAGGGGAGATTGAAAAGCACCACGAGGAGCGCTACCGGGCGCTGCTGAACAACGTGGAGACCGCCACCGTCTTTGCCAAAAGCGACATCAAGGTCTGGGAGTGCCGCAACTGCGGCCACATCGTGGTGGGCACCAAGGCCCCAGAGCACTGCCCTGTCTGCAACCATCCCCAGAGCTTTTTTGAGCTGCGGGCAGAGAACTATTAAAGCCGTACAACACAACCCCCTCAGCCCATCCTTTCGGCATGGGCTGAGGGGGTTGTCTGTTGTGGTGGTGTGGGGTCAGCGCTGGTATTCAAAGTCCAGGTTATAGAGGCTCACCAGGTCCCCATCCTGGATGCCCATTTCCTCCAAGCGGTCAAAGAGCCCGGCGGAGCGGAGCATCCGGTCGAACCAGTTCCGGGACTCGTAGTTGGAAAAGTTCACGTTGGCCATGATCTTTTGCAGCCACGGCCCCTCAATGATCCACACGTCGTCCTCGTGGCGGATGGTGAGGGGTTCCGAGGTGTCCACCTGGGGCGGACGCTCCACATACTCCGGCTCATACACCCGCACCGGGGGCAGGTGCGCCAGCTCCCCGGCGGCGGCCTTCATCAGCTCCCGCACCCCCATGTGGGCAGCGGCGGAGAGCTCATAGAAGGGCAGGCCCTGGGCCTCCACGTGGGCTTTCAGGGCTTCCAACAGGCTGCGGTCCTCCAAAATGTCTGTCTTGTTGGCAGCCACCAGCATTTTTCGCTGGGCCAGGTCTGGGTTGTAGGCCCGGAGCTCCTCGTTGATGGCCTCGAAATCCGCCACCGGGTCCCGTCCCTCGCTGCCGGACACATCCACAATGTGGATCAACAGGCGGCAGCGGTCGATGTGCCGCAGGAAGTCGTGGCCCAAGCCCGCCCCCTCCGCGGCCCCCTCGATGATGCCGGGGATGTCCGCCAGAACGAAGGAGACCCCTTCGTCCACAAAGACCACCCCCAGGTTGGGGAAGAGGGTGGTGAAATGGTAGTCGGCGATTTTAGGCCGGGCCTTGGTGGCCACAGACAGCAGGGTGGATTTCCCCACATTGGGGAAGCCCACCAGCCCCACATCTGCCAGGAGCTTTAGTTCCAGGAGCACCACCCGTTCGATCCCCGGCAGGCCTGCTTTGGCGAACTGGGGGGTTTGCCGGGTGGGGGTGGCGAAGTGCTTGTTGCCCCAGCCGCCGTTGCCCCCCCGGCACAGGACGAAGGGGGCGTCGTCGGACATGTCCCGGATGATCTCCTTCGTCTCCGCGTCCCGCACCACGGTGCCCCGGGGGACCTTGATGATGAGAGGGGCGCCATCCTTGCCGGTGCAGCGCTTGCCGGAGCCGTTGCCGCCGTTTTCCGCCACATACTTGCGCTTGTAACGAAAATCCATCAGGGTGGACATGCGCTCGTCCACTTGCAGGATGATGTCGCCGCCCCGGCCGCCGTCGCCGCCGTCGGGGCCGCCAGCGGCCACATATTTCTCCCGGTGGAAGGCCACCGCGCCGTTTCCGCCGGCCCCGGACTTGACGGTGATCCGGGCGGTATCAATGAATGTGTTTGCCATAGGGCCCTCCTTGTCAGGGAATCTGGAAAGCCCCGAACGAAGCTCGTTCGGGGCTTTGGGGTTATTCGGAAATGGCTTCCACGATGGAAACCTGCTTGCGGTCCTTACCCAGCCGCTCAAACTTAACGCGGCCGTTCTTCAGGGCGAACAGGGTGTCGTCCTTACCGATGCCCACGTTGGTGCCGGGATGGATATGGGTGCCGCGCTGGCGGACCAGGATATTCCCGGCCAGCACAAACTGGCCGTCGCCCCGCTTGACGCCCAGGCGCTGCGCCATAGAATCACGGCCGTTCCGGGTGGAACCGACGCCCTTCTTATGTGCGAAGAACTGAAGTCCGATATGAAGCATAGTTACACCTCCATGACGATGATGTGTTGGGGATATTCCTCCTGGAGCTGGACGAAATAGACCATCAGGGCGGTGAGCAAGGTTTGGCACACCCCGTCGGCCTCTCCCTCCAGCTTGCGGGGGAGCTTGATGGTAATGGATGCGTCCCGCTCTCTGACCTTCACCGGGGCTTCCAGCCCCAGCACGTCGTTGATGGCGCACTCGGTGAGGCGGACGGCGCTGGTGATGGCGGCGCACAGGACGTCCTCTCCCGCTTCGGCCAAGCCGCTGTGCCCCTCCACGGAGAAGGAGACCATGCGCCCGGCCTCAATGGCGAAGGAAGCGGTAGTCATCAGGCGTTGATCTTCTTGATCTCAACCTTGGTGTAGGGCTGACGGTGGCCCTGGCGCAGACGGTAGCCCTTCTTGGGCTTATACTTGAAGATAACGACCTTCTTGCCCTTGCCGTTTTTCACCACGGAAGCGTCCACGCTGGCACCCTCCACCACGGGAGCGCCGAACACGGGCTTGTCCCCCAGCACGGCCAGGACCTTGTCGAATTTCACGCTGTCGCCGGCCTCGTTGGGGAGCTTTTCGATGAAGAGGGTGTCGCCCTCGGCCACCTTATACTGCTTCCCGCCGGTCTCGATGATTGCTGTCATGCTAATTGCACCTCTTTCCTTAAATACGGGCTCGCTGTCGGGGGCGAGGGGGCCAAGGGTGGCCCGCCTGCTTACATAACCCAGTCAAAGCGGCTTTGATAGTATAGCAAGGCAGCAGGGAATTGTCAAGGGATTTTGGAGAAAAAGGCAGGAAAAGCGCCCGACGGCGTTATTCCGTTTTCTTTACCACAGGTATCCACACCTCATACTGTGCGTTCTGTGGGTCTGGGTTTAAGTAGACCTCAATATCCGGGGCGTTGGCGTATTCATATCCGGAGGTGGGGAGCCACTCGGTGACCACCCGCTGTTCCAATTCCTGTATCGACTGGTTGGTCCCTGCCCCGGAAAAGATGGCCCAGGTAGATGCAGGCACGGTATATTCTTCCCATTCATTGCTTGTCTTTGTGCTGGAAACGGCAATGAAATATCTCCATGCTTCCTCATCATTGCAGACGCTTACGCCCAAAAGCCCCATGGGCGGCGTATCCATCATCCCCGCCAACTTCTCTATGGTCCCATTGGCAGACGCCTCCTGCCACATGGTTGGCACAACCATAAAATTATTTTCCAGCTCCTTGTCCAGGGGTGCGGACACCCCCATGATACGGAATGCTTCCTTTGTTTCGATTCTATACTTCATTTCTGTCGCTCCTTTTACAGCAATACGAAACACAATGGGGGAAAAAGAGTTCACAGGCACGCCCTCATCCTTTGCGGCCGACGGGGCTATTCCGTGAAAAGACTGGAACGCCCTGTTAAACGCCGTGGGGGAACGGTAGCCGTACTTCTCCGCAATATCAATGATCCGCGCGCCCCCACCCCGCAAGTCCACCGCTGCCAAGGACAGCTTTCTCCTTCGGATATACTCCGCCAGCGTGATGCCCGCCATATACGTAAACATCCTCTGGTAGTGGTAGGTGGAGCAGCAGGCAATCCGCCCAAGCTGTTCATGGTCAATTTCACCCGTCAAATGTTCTTCAATATACGCCATGCTTTGGTTCAATCGTTCCACCCATTCCATGAGATACCTCCCGATCCATATATGTGGTTTGTGCTTTATTATAAAGCGTATTCTAACCGGTTTCCTCTCTATCCTTGCACAAAAAAGAGAGGCAAGCTACGTTGGCCAGGTCTATGCCGAATGATATCCGGGGCAAATAAAGGAACTGGTTAGAGCACTGAAACGCAATATGCAACTAAAAACAGTTGCATATTGCAGTGGGTTATAGTATCATAATCATAAGCGGGGGTGTACCCTATGGGACAAAAAGAAAAACTACTGAAACGCTTAAAAACGCGACCCAAAGATTTTACCTTTGATGAGGCGGAAGCCTTGTTACATTATTTCGCTTACCGCCGGTCCAACAAAGGGAAAACCAGTGGGTCCAGAGTCATGTTTATTTCTCCGGAGCATCCGCCCATTTTGCTGCACAAGCCCCATCCGAGAAAAGAACTGCTGGACTATCAGGTAAAGCAATTGATAGAACTATTGAAACAGGAGGGTATTCTATGAGCAACACAATGGAATACAAAGGGTACCTTGGAAGCGTTGAGTTTTCCGAAGCGGACGCATTGCTGTTCGGCAAGGTGATGGGGATACGAGCATTGATCTCCTACGAAGGGGAAAGCGCCCGCATTTTGGTAGATAGCTTTCACGCTGCTGTGGATGAATATTTGGAGCTGTGTGCCATGGAAGGCATTGAACCGGAACGGGCATACAAGGGCAGCTTCAATGTCCGCATCTCCCCGGAGCTCCACAAGCAAGCGGCGCTCACAGCCATGGCCCAGCAGATGTCCTTGAACCGTTTTGTGGAACAGTCGATTCAGATGGCCGTGCTGGCGCGAAAGGAATCCCGGGGGGCATAAGGCCGGCCGCAACCAATACTTGCGGAAAATGGAACATAGGTGTTCTTCCCTTTTCCCTTTGTTTTGTGTAGAATAGCCTTGCGTAAAACAAGCGGAAAGGGTGTGGTTGACATGCGTTTACAGGAAAAACTACTTGCGTTGAGAAAGGCACAAAAGCTGTCCCAGGACGATGTTGCGGAACAGTTGAACGTCACCCGGCAGGCAATTTCCAGGTGGGAGTCCGGAAAATCCGTGCCATCCACGGAAAATTTGATTGCGATTGCGGAATTGTTCCAGGTTCCCCTACACCTACTGGTGGATTCTGCGGCCACCCTTGAAGAGGGCCTCATCGTTGCAGACATTCCAGGGGAGGCAAGCAGGAACGAACGGCCTGCCCCTCCCCGCAAGGCTGTTTCATGGGCGCGGCTTCAGGCCAGCTTGGGCCTTTGTATCTTGGCCCTCCTTGCATTCACGGCACATGGTGTTTATACGCTTTTGGAGCGTGACCCCGATGAACCTAGGGTGGTGGTTGCCGCTGTACCCGGGAACCACCCAGAGATATCTCCCTCCCAGGATGGCTCGATTGCATTGATCTCTGCATCGAACCGGCAGGAGATCGGCCAGGAGACCGTGCTCCAGTTTGACGGGCAATCCCCAACGGCACTCCCAGGGCCCATCATTTCTTTCGTGGAAAGTGATGAAATTCTGCTTCCCAGCATGATACAGGAGGTGAAGATGCAGGGCAAAAAGACCCCTGAACTGATGGCCCCCAATGGTGTGATGGGGATATTCACCAAAGATGATGGCAGCGGATGGACCCTCAAGGCGGGAGAAACCCTGTATTGGGACTTTGAAACATATCCCTTCTTCGACGGCCGCGCTCAAACCCTGTCCGTTGGCTCCATCAAAAACGGGATGCTGTGTCGTGCCACCGTACACGAAAGGGCAGAACGCGGCCGCTATTGTGTGCAGGCCGTGGAAGACGGCACGTATTACATTTATTTTATCTGCTGTTCCTCGGACAGAATTTCTCTCAAAGAGGGGAGCATTGGTATCCAATCGTAGCTGGCATAAAAACAACACAGCAGGGCTTTGCTAGGGTTTATCGTAAAGTCCTGCTGTGATTTTTTGTCAAACGGGGCGTCGGGATGGGGCGATTCCATCTTATTTCAGCGTCGCCGCCAACGCCACCCATCCGTTCTTCTCCAAGCGCCGCAAGAGCCGCAGCCCGCTGCCCTCCAAGGCGGCGGCCACCTCGTCCCCCCGGGTGTCGATGATGCCGGAGCACAGGAAGGTGCCCCCCTGTTCCAGCAGCTTGGGCACCACCGGGGCCAGGGGGATGATCACATCCGCCACGATGTTGGCCAGCACCAGGGGGGCCCGTCCCGCTGCCAGCTCCGCCACCAGGGCGTCGTCGCTGAGGACGTTCCCCGCCAGGAAGCGGCAGCGGTCCTTCCCCAAGCCGTTGAGGGCGGCGTTCTCGTAGGCCACATCCACCGCCTTGGGGTCGATGTCCACCCCAGTGGCGTGGCTGGCCCCCAAAGCCAGGGCGGCCACCGCCAGGATGCCGCTGCCACAGCCCAAGTCCAGCACAGGACGACCGGGGACCACATAGTCCTCCACCCCTTCCAGACACAGCTGGGTGGAGGCGTGGGAGCCGGTGCCGAAGGTGAGGCCGGGGTTCATCAGCAGGCGCACCCGCCCTTCTGGCGCCGGGGACGTATCCCGCTCCCACTCCGGGACAATGTACAGCCGCTGGCCGATGGACAGGGGCCGGTAATACTTCTGCCAGCTATGGGCCCAGTCGTACTCCCGCAGGCGGAGGGAGGTATAGGGCCGGTCCAGCCCCGCCAGGTACTGGGCAAGCTGTTTCTGCCCATCGGCGTCGTCGGTGACGTAAAACTTCACCCGGGAGACGCCCTTCATCTGTTCCAAGAGTGTATCGTCCACATAGTCCCAATACTGCCGGTTCTCTTCCAGGAAGGCTTGAAACTCCCCCTCCTCCTCCGTCACCAGGCCGGGAACGCCGTTGGCAATGAGCCGGGCACAAATGCCGTCCAGCTCCTCCGCCTTGGCGTCGAGGATAATTTCCAGCCACATACTGTCTTCCATGGTGTGTCCTCCTAAATCATATCCCTTAGAAAAAGCCCCCGGCGCTGATGGAGCGCCGGGGGCTCTTGCTATTCTTTGGCTTAGAAACCGCAGTCGCGGGTCCAGACGGACGCCATAGCGGGGCCGCCGCCGACGCACATGGAGGTGCCGCCGATGGTGGTGCCCTGGCGCTCCATCTCGTAGAGCATGGTTACCAGGATACGCATGCCGGTGCAGCCGATGGGGTGGCCCAGGGAGATGCCGGAACCGTTGACGTTGGTACGGTCCAGGTCCACAGTCCAGCCGTGGTTCTCCTTCAGCTTGCGGCCAGCGCCCAGGAACTGGGCGGCAAAGGCCTCGTTGATCTCCCAGTAGTCCACGTCGGAGAAGGTCATGCCCGCGCCCTTCAGGCACTTGGGGATGGCATAGGCGGGGCCGATGCCCATGTACTTGGGCTCCACGCCGGCGGAGCAGCTGTTGATGTACTTAGCCATGGGCTTCAGGCCCAGCTCCTTGGCCTTCTCCACGGACATGATGATGGCAGCAGCTGCCGCGTCGTTGATGCCGGAGGCATTGGCAGCGGTGGTAACACCGTCGGGGGTGAACACGGCCTTCATCTTGGAGATGGTGTCATAGCTGCAGTTGCGGATGGGGTGCTCGTCGGTGTCCAGGATGATGTCGCCCTTCTTCTTGTTGTGGACCACGATGGGCACGATCTCGTCCTTGAACTTCCCGCCGTCGATGGCGGCGCAGGCACGGTTGTGGCTGATGACGGCCAGCTCGTCGCACTCCTTACGGGTGACGTTGCACAGCTTTGCCACGTTGTCGGCGGTAACGCCCATGTGGCCGGGGACCAGGGAGTCATACAGGGCGTCGTGGATCAGGCTGTCGAAGAGCTCCGCGCCGCCCTCGGTGGGGATGCCGCCCATGCGGTAACCCATACGGGCCTTGGGGAGCATGAAGGGTGCCTGGGTCATGTTCTCCACGCCGATGACCAGGCCGATGTCAGTCTTGCCCAGGATGACGTTCTGGCAAGCAATTTCCATGGCGCGCAGGCCGGAAGCGCAGTTCTGGTTCACGGTGACAGCGCTGCTCTCAAGGGGCAGGCCGATACGCATGGACACCTGGCGGGCAGGCAGGGAGCCCTGCATGCCGGGATAGCACTCGCCCATAACCACTTCGTCGATGGTGTTGATGTCAATGCCAGCGCGCTTGATGGCCTCCTTACCGGCGGTGATGGCCAGCTCTCTGGCGGAAACGTCCTTAAACTGACCCTGGAACTTACCGATTGCAGTACGGCAAGCGCTGACAATGACTACCTCTCTCGTTTGCATGATGAGATAACCTCCTAATACTTTATTTGTTCATTTTGTACCAAAATGGACTGATTCAATTCTGGGGTGCTTATATTATACATCAAAACAGATGCCTGTCAAGGGAAGGACGGGAATTGTTCAGAAAATTCGCTGGTGTTTTTGGAGGGGAAAACCTTGTATTTATCATACAAACTATGTATAATGGGGAAAAGATGTCCACCGAGCCAGGTTTTTTCTCGCCTGCTTATCCTACAGAAATGAGAGTACGTTTATGCCCAAACTTCCCGAACAGTATTTCGACGCCACCCTGGGCTTCTCCCTGGAGCTGGCCAGAGACAGCGAAAATTTCCCCAAGAAGGCCCTTTCCCTCCTGGACAAGCACTTTGGCTTCCGCCGCAGCATCTTTTTCCCCTGCAGCCGCGCCATCTTCGCCGGGGGCCAGACCCGCCGGGCCGGGGGGCTGAGCAACTATGTCACCTATGGCATCCGCTACGGCCTGATGTACGACTATAAGGAGCGCCTCCACCGGGAGGACGCCTTCCGCTACGCCCGCCTGCCTGCCCAGCTCCAAGGCCAGCGGGTAATCTGCACCGAAGACCTGCCCACCCAGGCGGAGTTCCGCCGCAGCTCCTTTGGGGAGCAGCTGGCGGCGGAGGACATGGCCCACCAGGCTGTGCTGTACTTCTACGCCAACGAACAGATCATCGGCTCCCTGGGCCTGTTCCGCTCCCAGGAGGAGGGGCCCTTCTCCCAGGTGCGGGGGCTGCTGGAATACTTGGCCGAGCTCATCGAGGCCAACTACCAGAGCTATCTGCGCCACAGCGGCGAGGCCCGCTTCCACGACAGCTTCACCCTCTTCTACCAGGATATCAAGCTGGGGGCGGTGATCCTCAACCAGGACATGACCGTCCTTCAGGCCAACAGCGCCGCCAAGGAGATCAGCCAGATCTTTTGGGAGCAGTACCGCCACAACCAGGGCCACTTCCTGCGCAGCAACTACCAGGGGGACGCCCAGTTCCGAGAAGTCCAGACCATGATCAACGAGGTCAGCGACCGCCTGAGCACCCAGGGGGGCAGCAGCCAGACCATCACCTCCCTGGCGGGGGATATCACCTTTTACCACACCTCCTTCCTCTCCACCAGCTCCGCCGGCCTCATTCAGACCTGGCACCTGATGCTCATCACCTGCCAGACCAAGCAGCTCCCCAAGAGCCGCAACCACCCCTACAACGCCCTGACCCAGCAGGAACGGCGGATTGTCTACTACCTGGCGTCGGGGATGAAAAACGAACAGATCGCCGAGGAGCTCCACATCAGTATCTACACCGTGCGCACCCACATTGCCAACATCTATAAAAAGTTCGAGGTCAACAACAAAGTGGACCTGCTCATGCGCCTGCAACCCATTTTGAAGGAGCAGGAGGCAGGGAAGCACGAAAACACTGCTCTGTGAGAGAGAGAAACATGAACCGACTAAGGGAACTACGCCAAAAGCGGGGCTACACACAAGTCAAGATGCAAATGCTCACAGGCATCGACCAGAGCGATTACTCTAAGCTGGAAACCGGAAAACGGTACTACAGCTTGGAACAGTGCAAGCGCATTGCCCTAGCCCTGGACACCAGCATGGATTACCTGGCAGGGCTCACCGACCAGGAAGCACCCTATCCCAGAGGGGAACCTACAGCGAAGCGTTAAAAAAACAATGCCTCAAAAATGGCTTCGCTTCTTGACTACCTGTAAATGATCCGCAGGAGGACTTGCCCTCCTGCGGATCATTTTTTCATTAACGTTCGTTCTCTCTTGCTCCATCAGAGGGTTCCATCAAGATAAGCTCTGGGTCCTCCGCCTCCAAAAACAGCTCCTCGCACTTGCGCTGGGCAGCAATTAAGGTGTTGATGGCGTTTTCTGTTTCTTTCACCATGATATGGTACATCTTTTTGTAATCCAACATTTCCTCATCCTCCTATGTTAGCGATATTGTGATTATACCCACAATATCCATTTTTGACAATCCCCAATATAATGGGCAAAAGAGCTGGATGGGTGGTGATTACGATCTTTGACTATGCGCCATTGTGGGAGACAATGAGGAAGAAGAACGTGACACAATACCAACTCATCAAGCAAGGGATCGACAACAAGACGCTGGATTCCCTGAAAAAGAATCGGAATATCACCATGATTACACTGGAACGTCTGTGCAAGATCATTGATTGCACCCCAAACGATGTCGTCCGATTTGATAAGTAGTGAAGAAAATGTCTGAAGGAATCAAGCAGGATTTATCCATAGGGCAAAACTTAAAACGTTTACGGCATCGGGCAGGACTGTCACAAGAAGCTGTAGCGGCCAAACTGCAACTGCAAGGCATTTCCATTAGCCGGGAGATGCTCTCCCAAATGGAGCTGGGACGGTACAATATACGGGTCACGATATTGGTTGCGTTAAAAGAGTTGTATGGTGCAACGTTCGATGAATTTTTTGAGGGGCTATCTTTGGGGCATTAAAGACGCTATGGCTTAGGCCCCCAGCAAGAGCCCTCTTTTCAAGATGAAGGCCCGTGACGGGTGATTACAAGTTTCTCACACCAAAAGGAGGGGGACACAACATAGCAGTTGTGTCCCCCTCCTTCTTGTTGGATATCAATATTTTATCGATCAGAAGCGGAAATCCCGCTCCCCCTGGCCGATCTTGCTGAGCTTATCCTCTGTAAAGCTGCGCACCTTCTCGTTGGGGATGTGCTCCAACTGCTCTTGGATGCAGCGTTCCCCCACAGCCTTGGTGTCTGGGGCAGCGTAGTCCTCCAAATACTCCTGCAAGGTCATCAGGGCGTTGGGCAGGCAGCAGTTTTGAATCTGCCCGGACTTGCACAGGGACATGAAACGGTCCCCGGTGCGGCCCTCCCGGTAGCAGGCGGTGCAGAAGGAGGGGATATAGCCCTTGTCCATGAGCCAGTGGACCACCTGGTCCAGGGTGCGGCGGTCAGAGACGTCAAACTGGGCGGAGTTCTCCTCCTCCGGCTCCTCCTCCACGTAGCCCCCCACACTGGTGCGGGAGCCCCCGGAGATTTGGGAGATGCCCAGGTGCAGCACCCGCTCCCGGACCTTGGCGCTCTCCCGGGTGGAGACGATCATGCCGGTGTAGGGCACCGCCACCCGGATGCAGGCCACCAGCTTGGCAAAGAGGTCGTCGGAGATGCCGTTGTCAAAGGCGCCGGGGTCGATGTCGTCGGCGGGGCAGACCCGGGGGACGCTGATGGTGTGGGGGCCCACGCCGAACACCGCCTCCAAATGCTCCGCGTGCATCAAGAGCCCGGCGAACTCGTAGCGGTAGCCCTCTAGGCCGAAGAGGACGCCCAAGCCCACGTCGTCAATGCCCCCCTCCATGGCCCGGTCGTGGGCCTCGGTGTGGTAGGCATAGTCCCGTTTGGGGCCGGTGGGGTGGAGCTTTTCATAGCTCTCCTTGTGGTAGGTCTCTTGGAAGAGGATGTAGGTGCCGATTCCCGCCTCGTGGAGCTTTCGATAGTTTTCCACTGTGGTGGCGGCGATGTTCACGTTCACCCGGCGGATGGCCCCGTTCTTATGCTTGATGGAATAGATGGTCTGGATGCTCTCTAAGATGTATTCAATGGGGTTGTTCACCGGGTCCTCCCCGGCCTCCAAGGCCAGGCGCTTGTGGCCCATGTCCTGAAGGGCAATCACCTCGGCCCGGATTTCCTCCTGGCTCAGCTTTTTCCGGGCGATGTGCTTGTTTTTCAGGTGGTAAGGACAGTAGAGGCAGCCGTTGACGCAGTAGTTGGACAGGTACAGGGGGGCAAACATGACGATGCGGTTGCCGTAAAAGTCCTTTTTGATCTGCTCCGCCAGGGCATACACCTTTTGCACCTTGTCCTCTAGCTCACAGGCCAGGAGGACGGAGGCCTCCCGGTGGCTGAGGCCCTTGCGCTCCCGGGCTTTGGTCAGGATCTGGTCGATGAGGGCGGCGTCGGTCTTGTGGGCGTCGGCGTAGGCCAGGGTGTCTAAAATCTCCTGGTGGTCAATAAACTCCTCCGCCTGTCTGGATTTGGGATCGTACATACTTGTTCTTCCTTTCTTTCCGGTCAGCACATAGCTTCCCCGTCAGTTCTTGGTTGATTTCTTTTGTCTCCCCGGTGGACCACCACCTGGCAGCCGATGGCGGCCAGGCGTTCCGCCAGGCCGTCCCGGCCCTGGGCGGATTCGGCCCCGGTGTTGAGCTTGTTATCGTAGAGGGCATACTTCCCCCGGACCTGGGCCGGGGAGAGGTTGGGCATACACACGTTGGCCCCCGCCTGGACCCCCAGCTCCCGGCCCTGGGGATGGAGGGTCCCCAGGGCGGTGGTGGCGGGAAGCAGGACACTGGGGAGCAGCAGCCGGGTGAGGCCCAGGAGGAAGAGGGTCAGTTCCAGCTCTCCCGGGGGCTCCCCACCAAAGGGGGTGTCCTTTTGGGGGAGGAAGGGGCCGATGCCCACCATGTCCGGCTGGAAACGCTGCAAAAAGCACAAATCCTCCGCCAGATGTTCCAGGGTCTGGCCGGGGGTCCCCACCATGAAGCCGCACCCCACCTGATAGCCAATCTCCTTCAAGTCCCAGAGGCAGCGCTTCCGGCGTTCCGGGGACATGCCCTGGGGGTGGAGGCTCCGATAGTGGGCGTCGTTGGCGGTCTCATGGCGCAGGAGATAGCGGTCTGCCCCGGCGTCATACCAGCGCTGGTAGTCCTCCCGGCTGTGCTCCCCCACAGAGAGGGTCAGGGCACAGTCCGGGTGGGCGGCCTTGATGGCCCGGATGAGCGTTTCCAACCGGTCTGGGGTAAAATAGGGGTCCTCCCCCCCTTGGAGGACAAAGGTACGGTAGCCCAGGGCATAGCCCTCCCGGCAGCAGGCCAAAATCTCCTCCTGGGTGAGCCGGTAGCGCTGGGCACAGGGGTTGGAGCGGCGGATGCCGCAGTAGAGGCAGTCGTTTTTGCAGACGTTGGTGAATTCAATGAGCCCCCGGACATACACCGTATCCCCGTAATACCGCCGCCGCAGGCGGACGGCCCGTCCAAAGAGGTCCTGGGCCAGGGCCGGGGTACGGCCCCGGAGGAGGGCGGCGAACTCCCCTTGGGTGAGGGATTCCCCTGCCTCCAGGCGATCCAGACGGGAGGTCATTTCCCCTCCTCCGGGAGCTTGGAATAGACCGCCTTGGCCGTGACGCCGGGGAGCATTCCCACCTTCCCCGCCAGGGCGCTGACCACATCCTCCGGGGCATCCAGGACGATGCTGATGATGTTCAGCCCCCGTTCCCGGTGGGGGATGCCCATGCGCCCGATGATATATTCCCTGGCGTCGTGGAGCAGTTGGTTCAGGGGTTCCACAGCGTCGGCGCTGTCCACAATGACCCCCAATAGAGCCACACGGTTTCTTGTCATGTTCGCGTCCTCCGTTCTCAAACAATGAAAAAGCGTACCCTAAGAAGGGTACGCCAACCAAAGCCTTGTGTTCAGGCTGCTGTGTCCCCTTCCCTGTCAGGGCGTGCCCTTCCACGTCAGGTTTCTGTCTCTTAGTATATCCCCAAATGCCCGGTTTGTAAATAGGGAAATGATGAAATTTGTTTCCAGCGTACACAAAAAGCGCACACCCCGTCAAATTCATAACAGGGTGTGCGTGCTTTCTTCTTTTATTGTGCAGCCTCTAGCACTGAGACCCTTTGGTTCAGGTCCTTGCAGGCTGATTTCAACACGATTACATCATTTTCTATGCGCTCCACCCGGTCCATCGGCACAGACGTCCGCTCGACATGCTCCCGCAACATCTCATGCCCTTCCGCCAGCAGCTTGAAGTTCCGCTCAACGTCCACATCCAGTCGAATCTTAATGCCAGAAATATCCGCCTCCATTCTGTCCATGCGGACTTCCATCGAATCCATACGAGCTTCCAAGGAATCTATGCGGGCCTCCACAGAACCCACGCGAGCCTCCAGGGAATCCATACGGGCCTCCATAGAGCCCATGCGCACTTTTACCTCGGAAACATCCGCAGCTATCTGTCCCAGCAGGGCAAGAATCTTTTCTTCGTTTGCCACGGAACTCCCTCCTTCCTGTATAAACCGTCCTTTTCCTCCATTTTACCATGGATCCTGGCTATGTCAATAAACTCCTCAAGGCTGCACGTTAAAAGCTCCCATCGTTCGCCTCAGCGAATCACCATCCCCACCTTCCGCTCGTTCCAGATGGACTCGAAGGTGGCGGCGTTCTCCCAATACTGGTGGACCTGGCCCCGGTTGTAATAGTTATAGGGGTCGGAGATGAAATACCCCTTCTCCGGGTCATAGCCACACACCAGCACGGCGTGGTTGTTGCTCACCAGACGCTGGATGCTGCCCTCGATGTTGTAGTTGCGATAATAGGGCTTGGCCCACCAGAGGGTCATATAGCCCACCACGCAGTTTCCCGCCAAAAGCTCCCGCTGTAGGTCCGTGATACTGGCCCCACGGAAGTCGGCACAGGGGTTCGCCCCGCCGGTGTAGCTGTTGGAATACTCCGCCAGCTTGGCGGGGTAGATGGTGGTGCGGGTGCGCTTGCTGGTGTCGGGGACATAGGGGGAGCCCACAAAGCCCTTCTCCGGGTCGGACTGACTCCGGGGCAGGTTGTCCAAGAAGCTGCGCAGGGCCACATCCCCGGCGAAGCCCTTGGCCTGAAGGCCTCCGAGGGTGGACACCGCCTCACAGCCCACCCAGGCATTGATGCCATCGATCTGGCTGTGATAGGGCACAGAGGGCATTTGATACCCGGCGGAGGTACGGCTCAAGGCCCCGCTGGGGCCGGCGGTATAGGCCCCCACCTGGCTGTCCAGGGCCAGCTTGCCGTTGCGGTCCACATAGAAGAACTCAGCCCCCACATCGTGGAACCCCGGGGTGAAGCGCAGGCTGGACAAATCCACCCCGCCCCAGCGCTCACCACCGCCGGCGGCATTGGGGGTATGGGCCACGGCGGCCTCCGCCACAGTGCTCCCCGCCCAGTGGTCGGGGCCCATGTCGGGGAACAGCCCCAGGGCCAGGAGCTTCGCCGCCTGGGTGCTGTCACCGCTGCGGCCGGTCATGCGGTTGACCACCGCACAGGCCTCCGCCCTGGTCAGCCCTCCCTCGGGGCGGAAGGTCCCATCGGGGTAGCCGCCGATCCATCCCAGAGCGGCGGCTACCCCGATCTGGGCCGCGGCCCAGTGATCCGCTGGAACATCCTGGAAACTGACCTTCCCCTCCGCGTCGGGCCGGAGACGGACCAGCAGGTCCACCAGCTCAGCCCGGGTCATGACATCGTCAGGACGGAAACGGGTCCCGTCGTCAAAGAGGCCCAGGGCACACAGGGCACGCACCGGCTGGGTGTACCACTGGCCGTCGGGCACATCGGTGTAGGTACAGGGCTTGGTCCCCGCGTTGGGGTTTTCCAACAGACGGTAGACAATCTGGGCCCCCTGGGCACGGGTGAGGGTCTGGTCCGGCTGGAACCGCCGGTCCGAGAACCCCGCCAGATAGAGCACATGGTTTTTGGTGAGTACAGCCGTGGCCTCCTGGGGCGGGTCCTCCCCTTCGTCCTCCTCTGGGGCACCGGGGACCGTGGGCTTGCCCAGCAGGGAGCCGTCCTCCGGGTCGTCGGGGACGGTGGGCTTACCCAACAAGGAGCCGTCCTCCGAGTCGTCGGGGACGGTAGGCTTGCCCAACAAGGAGCCGTCCTCCGAGTCGTCGGGGACGGTGGGCTTGCCCAGCAAGGAGCCGTCCTCTGGGGTGGAGGGCTCGGTTTCCACAGACGTTTGGGGGGCAGTGGGTTGCTCCTGGGGCTCTAAGGCCAGGGCAGGCAGGGTGCCCATGGCCATGGCACAGACCAGCAAGGCCGCGAGGGTTCGTTTCATCGGTCTCTCTCTCCTTCTCTATCCGCTCCGCCTGGGTGAGGCGGGATTTCGATTTTTTCATTATAGTGCAGGGTGGGGAGATTGTCAAATTCCCGGGCATGGGCAAACAGCGTCGCAGGAAAGCACCCCCGGACGATATCAAAACCGTCCGGGGGTGCTCCGCTTAAAACCGAGCGTTCCCGCTCTTCCTGGCCTCCCGGGCCACCGCCGCGGCCACGGCATAGGTGGCCCGTTTTTCCAGGGGGGAGGGCAGGATACATTCCGCAGAGAGCTGGCTTTCCGGCACCGTCTCCGCCAGGGCCTGGGCCGCCGCCTGCTTCATGGCCTCGGTGATCTGCACCGCTCCGCAGCTCAGGGCCCCCTTGAACAGCCCGGGGAACACCAGCACGTTGTTGATCTGGTTGGGGACGTCTGAGCGGCCGGTGCCCACCACCGCCGCCCCGTGGGCCTTGGCCACGTCGGGCATGATCTCCGGCACCGGGTTCGCCATAGCCAGGATGATGGCATCCTTGGCCATGGCCTCCACCATCTCCCCAGTCACCAGGCCGGGGCGGGACACGCCAATGAACACGTCCGCCCCCACCAGGGCCTCCGCCAGGCTGCCGCTGCGCTTCTCCTGGTTGGTCAGCGCCGCCAACTGGGCGTGGTGGGGGGCCAGTTGGGGATCCCCCGGGCAGAGGATGCCGTCCTTGTCGCACAGGGTCAGGTGGTAGCCCAAATCCAACAACAGCCGGGCGGCAGCGGCCCCCGCCGCGCCGATGCCGTTGATAACCACCCGCACGTCCTCCTTTTTCTTTCCCACCACCTTCAGGGCGTTGGTGAGGGCGGCGGTGATGACCACGGCGGTGCCGTGCTGGTCGTCGTGGAACACCGGGATGTCACATAGCTCCTTCAACCGCCGCTCCACCTCGAAGCAGCGGGGGGCGGAGATGTCCTCCAAGTTGATGCCCCCAAAGCTCTTGGAGATCAGGGCGATGGTGCGCACCAGCTCGTCCACATCCTGGGTGTCCACGCAGATGGGGAAGGCGTCCACCCCGGCAAACTCCTTGAAGAGGACGCATTTGCCCTCCATCACTGGCATCCCTGCCAGGGGGCCAATATCGCCTAAGCCCAAGACGGCGGACCCATCGGTGATCACCGCCACCATGTTTTTCCGCCGGGTGAGGTCGTAGGCGCGCATGGGGTCCTTTTGTATCTCCAAGCAGGGGGCCGCTACCCCTGGGGTGTAGGCCAGGGACAGGTCCTCCTGGGTGCGGATGGGGCAGCGGGAGACCACCTCTAGCTTCCCCTTGAGCTCTTCGTGCAGAGCGAGAGATTGTGCGCTGATATCCATACGGGATTGCCTCTTTTCTTATCTTGTTCTTCCCTGGGCCGCCACTCTGTGGGTACCTCCCCTCATCGCCAGCCCTGGAAGCGGGTTTTTGGTTCTTTTCGATGCGTGTTCTCTTCTGAAAACGCATTATATCATCTGTTCCGGGTGGAACGCGGCGTCGAAGTCCTCCGGGGTGAACAGCCCCAGGGCCACGGCGGCCTCCTTGAGGGAGATGTCCTCCTTGTGGGCCTTCTTGGCGATTTTGGCCCCGTTCTCATAGCCCACCAGGGGGGTGAGGGCGGTGACAGTCATGAGAGAGCGGTGTAAGTTCTCCGCCATCTTCTCCCGGTTGGCTTGGAGGCCCTCCAAGCAGCGCCGGGTGAAGGAGTCCACCCCGTCGGCCAAAAGGCGCACGGACTGCAAGTAACTGTAGGCCAGCAGGGGCATATAGACGTTGAGCTCAAAGTTCCCCTGGCTGGCGGCCATCCCCACGGCGGCGTCGTTGCCCATCACCTGGACGGCCACCATGGTGAGGGCCTCGCACTGGGTGGGGTTCACCTTCCCGGGCATGATGGAGGACCCCGGCTCGTTCTCCGGGATGAAAATCTCCCCCAGGCCGCAGCGGGGGCCGGAAGCCAACCAGCGCACGTCGTTGGCAAGCTTCATCAGGTTTGCCGCCAGGGCCTTGAGGGCCCCGTGGGAGAACACCAGGGCGTCCTTGGCGGTGAGGGCGTGGAACTTGTTGGGGGCGGTGCGGAAGGGATAGCCGGTCAAATCCGCCGCGTGCTTTGCCGCAGACTCAGCGAAGCCCGCCGGGGCGTTAAGCCCCGTGCCCACGGCGGTGCCCCCCAAGGCCAGCTCATATAGGCCCTCTAGGGAGCTGACAAGCATCTCCCGGGCGTGCTCCACCATGCTCCGCCAGCCGCTGATCTCCTGGGCAAAGGTGATGGGCACCGCGTCCTGCAAGTGGGTGCGGCCGGTTTTCACCGCATCCCAGTTCTCCCTCTCCAACCGCGCCAGGCAGGCGCAGAGCCTTTCCAGGGCCGGGAGCAGGCGCTCCCGCACCGCCAGCACCGCCGAGAGGTGCAGGGCGGTGGGGAAGGTGTCATTGGAGCTCTGGGACATGTTCACGTGGTCGTTGGGGTGCAGGAGCTGGGCCCCAGCCAGGTCGTTGCCATAGTGGGCAATGACCTCGTTGCAGTTCATGTTGGTCTGGGTGCCGCTGCCGGTCTGCCAGACAGAGAGGGGGAAGTGCCCCGCCAGCTCCCCGGCCAGGATGGCCTGGCAGGCGCGTTCAATGAGGGCATAGCGGTCCTCGTCCAGCTTGCCCAGGTCCCGGTTGGCGGCGGCGCAGGCCAGCTTCAGCAGGGCGAAGGCCCGGATCAGGTCTGGGGGCATCTTCTCCTCCCCGATGGGGAAGTTTTCCAGGCTGCGCTGGGTCTGGGCCCCCCAGTGGCGGTCCGCCGGGACGGCCACCTCACCCATGGTGTCGTGTTCCATTCGATAGTCCAAAATATGTTGCCTCCAAGTCAAAAATCAGTGGGCGGGTCATTGCAGGGCCACAGCGCCCAACAGCTCCGACGGCTCCCCCCGGATCACCAGCCCCGCCCGGGCGTCAAAGACCATGGGGGCGGTGTTGAACAGGATGAGCTTATGGCCCTGGTAGGCCTGCATCAGGTTGGCCGCCGGGAAATGGGCCAGGGCGGAGCCGTCAATCACCAGCACGTCCGCCTGGCGCACCGCCTCCATGGCCTGGCTCAGCAGGGCCAGGTCGTAGGGCTCCTCCTTCAGGACGATGGCGGGGCGCACATAGTCGCCGCACATGTCCACGTTGCAGTAGGCGATGGGGGTGGGGCTGTCCATAATGTAGGTAAAATCCAAAAATTTTTCACAGCGGGCGCACCAGTTGCGCATCATGGAGCCTTGGAGCTCCATAACATTCCGGCTGCCCGCCTCCTGGTGGATGCCGTCGATGTTCACCGTCAGCAGGGCTTTTAATCGCCCGTCCTCCTCTAGCTTGGCCAGGAAGTCGTGGGCGGCGCTGGGTTGGGCGTCCAGCATGGGTTGGAGCATCCGGTCCCGGAAGAAGCGGTAGAAGTAAAAGGGGTTGCGCTTCAAAAACGTCAGGGAGAGGATCTCGTCGGGGGGGAATTGATAGCTGTCCAAAAAGCCCTCCTCCATCCGGCGGTAGTCGGGGAACCCCGCCTCCCGGGAGAAGTCCGGGCCGGTGAGGAACACCAGGTTGTCCGTCTCGTTGATCCACTTTTGCAGGGTATATTGCTCCGATGTCATCTCTGTCCTGCCTCCCCGCCCTCAGCGCACTTGAATCTGGGCAAACACCTCACCGATGGGCGCGTGGATGGCCAGGTTCGCCCGGCTGTCCATGCTGGTCTGGGCCTTGTTGATGAGCACCAGACGCTTGCCCCGGTAGTAGTTCACCAGCCCCGCGGCGGGGTACACCACCAGGGAGGTGCCGCCGATGATGAGCATATCCGCTTGGCGGATGGCAGTCACCGAATCGGAGATCACGTTCCCGTCCAAGCCCTCCTCGTAGAGCACCACGTCCGGGCGGACGATGCCATCGCAGCCCTTTTCGTCGCAATAGGGCACCCCCTGGCTCTGGGCGATGTAGGAGGTGGGGAACTTCTTCTTACAGCGGGGGCAGTAGTTGCGCAGGGTGGAGCCGTGGAGCTCATAGACGGTCTTGCTCCCGGCGGCCTGGTGGAGGCCGTCGATGTTCTGGGTGACCACGGCGGTGAGCTTCCCGGCGGCTTCCAGCTCCGCCAGCTTCTGGTGGGCGGGGTTGGGCTGGGCGCCGTCGATGAGCATTTTTTCCCGGTAGAAACGGTAGAACTCCTTGGGTTCCTGGGCGAAAAAGCTGCTGCTGAGGATGGTCTCTGGCGGGTAGTCGTACTGTTGGTTGTACAGCCCGTCTACGCTGCGGAAGTCGGGGATGCCGCTCTCGGTGGACACCCCCGCGCCGCCGAAAAAGACGATGCGGCTGCTCTCGTCGATCCACCGCTGCAAGGTGGCGATGCTTTCCTCCATGATGGGTTCCTCCTTATATAAAATATCGCGGGTGGTTTGGGTATCTGGGGGTCAATGCCCCCGGGGATGGTTCCGGCCGCTGCCCCGCCCGGCAGGGGGACGGGTACGGGGGCCTCCCGGGGGGGGCTCTGCCCGGCCGCCGCGGCGGCGCTCCCGGCGGAAGTCCGGGGACTGCCGCCGGGCCTCGTCCCGGGCCAGCTTTTCCTCCGCCTGCTGGCGCTTGTGTTCCAGCCGGCGGCGGCGCTCCTGCTGCTTGATCAGGCGGCGGTTGTTGCGGATGCGCCGCACCACCCCCAGGGCCAGGAAGAACAGGGAGACAATCAGCAAAACCTGGACGAAGCGGTTGCCGAAGAAGCTGTTGACACTGTCCACAAAGGCCAGGAAGGGGGAGAGCTCCACGCCGTTGACGGCGGCCAGCTCCACGGTGCCGTACTCCTGGCCGTTGTACACGGCGGTGAGGGTGCCCAGCACCTGCCCGGCGGAGATGGGGGCGAAGGCGTACTCCCCCAGGTCCTCCCGCAGTTCCAGCTTCTCCGGGTCATACTCCCCGGGGATGAGCACGTTGATGGATTCCTTGGGCTGGACGATGACGTGGGCGGTTTGCAGGGAGAAGCGCAGGGGGAGCTCCTTGCGCCACTCCTCGGCATCCACCAGGGTGGCGGCGGAGAAGTTGTCAAAGCCCCAGTCGTAGAGGCGGATGCTCTCGGAGAAGTGCTTGCGCAGGGTAACCTGCCCGGCGGCGTTCACGTCCTCCCCCGCCCCCAGGACCACCGCCACCAGGGTGTGGCCCTTCCGGGTGACGGCAGAGGCCAGGCAGTGCCCTGCCTCCCCGGTGTTGCCGGTTTTGATGCCGATGGTGCCGGAGTAGACATAGCCGGGGTAGGAATACCGGGCCAGGAGGCCGTTGGTGGTGTAGAGGGTCCGGGGGGCGGTAAGGTTGGTAGCGGGGACCTGGTACTGCCCTGTCCCCACAATCTCCCGGAAGATGGAGTGGCCCATGGCCTCCTTACACACCCGGTAAATGTCCCGGGCGGTGGAGTAGTGGTTGGGGTCGTGGAGGCCGTTGGGGTTGGCGAAATGGGTCCCCGTCATCCCCAGCTCCTGGGCCCGCTGGTTCATCCGCTCCACAAAGCTGGCCATATCCCCTGCCACGGTGAGGGCCAGGGCGTTGGCCCCCTCGTTGGCGGAGCGGACCATGGTGCAGTAGAGCAAATCCTTGACGCTGATCTGCTCCCCCAGCACCAGGCGGGGGTTGGCGTGGGAGGCATCCGCCGGCAGGCCATCCAGGGCGGCGGCGGAGACGGTGACCACCGTGTCCAGGGAGAGTTCCCCCCGGCTGATGGCCTCCAACACCAGCAGCACAGTCATGACCTTGGTGATGCTGGCGGGGTAGCGCTGTTCGTCGGCATTCTGCTCAAAGAGGACTTGGTCGCTGTCCATGTCGATGAGCACAGCGGCGGTGGCCTCTAGGGTGAGAGGCTCCACCCCCCGGTATTCCACCGCCCCGGCGGCGGGGGCCAGGAGCTGCACCAGCAGGCACAGCAGCAAAAGAAGGGGGGCAAAGGGGCATTTTTTCATAGGAAATATCCTCATTCTATGGTATAATACAGGGAACCCCTGGGGCATACGGCCCCAGGACAGGCAAAAAAACGGTCAATCTAGTTGTCATTATAGCAAAGGGAGGCAAAAGACGCAATGGGCGGATGGTGGATGGGGCGGAAAAATCGAAAACCCAGCCCCTTTGCCTGCCTTGTCCTCCTGTTCACCGCCCTGTTTGCCCTGCTGTGTCTCCTCCGTTGGAGCCAGGCCCCAGCCTCCCCCACGGTGGTGGTGCCCCAGTTCCCCGGGGCGGAGCCCTGGCAGTTGGAGACAGTGGACGCCCCCGGAATGCTGGAAGGGGAGGTCCTGGACCTGAACACCGCCAGCCAAGGGGACCTGTCCCGCCTGCCAGGCATCGGCGAAAAGCGGGCGGCGGATATCGTGGCCTGGCGGGAGGCCCAGGGGGGCTTTCCCACCCCCGAAGGGGTGCTAGAGGTCCCCGGCATCGGGCCGGGCATTTTCGCACGCATCCAAGCGTACATCACAGTGTCCCCCCTGGGGGAGAGAGGAGGCAGCCATGGCGCGGATTTTGGTGGTTGACGACGAGGAGGTCATGGTGAAGGGCATCCGCTTCAACCTGGAAAACGAGGGCTACCAGGTGGACGTGGGCTATGACGGCCGCCAGGCGGTGGACATGGCCCGGGGCACAGACTACGACCTGATTATTTTGGACTGGATGATGCCGGCCTTGGACGGCCTGGCCGCCTGCATGGAAATCCGCTCCTTTTCCAGCGTCCCCATCATCATGCTCACCGCCCGGGGGGAGGACACGGACAAGCTCCTGGGCTTTGAATATGGGGTAGACGACTACATCACAAAGCCCTTCAACATTTTGGAGATGAAGGCCCGGGTAAAGGCCCTGCTGCGCCGGGCGGCGGCCCCCCGCCGGAGCCCGGCAGGGGCGGACGACCGCCTAAAACAAGGCAGCCTCACCCTGGACAGCGCCGCCCGGACTACCTGGTATGACGGCAAGCCTGTGGAGCTCACCGCCAAGGAGTTTGACCTATTGGAGCTGCTGATGAAAAACCCCGACCGGGTGTACAGCCGGGAGCAGCTTTTGAACCTGGTGTGGGGGTATGCCTACACCGGGGAGTACCGGACGGTGGACGTCCACATCCGCCGCCTCCGGGAGAAAATCGAGCCGGACCCCGCCAAGCCCAGCATCCTGTGTACCAAGTGGGGGGTGGGCTACTATTTGAAGGGGGAGGACGCCTGAGGGCCTCCCCCACCCCAGAGAGGAGGGACAGCCTGTGGCAAAAAACAAGACCTGGTCCAGCTGGAAAAACTCCCTCCAACTGCGCCTGACCCTGGGCTATGCCCTGCTCATCGCGGTGCTGCTGCTGCTCATGAACACCTATCCCCTGCTGATGAGCCAGAACCTGATGTTCCGTTCCCAGCAGACCGCCCTGGAAAACCAAGCCCTCCTCATCGCCAACAGCCTCACCACCGCCGACAGCCTCACCCCGGAGACGGTGGAACAGGCCCTCGGGCCCCTGGACGAGCTGGATGTCCAGCGCCTGCTGATTACCGACGAGGCGGGGCTGGTGCTCTACGACTCCGACCAAGCGGACAGCAGCGCCGGGCGCTATGCCCTCACCGGGGCGGTGGTCTCCGCCTTGGAGGGGAACAACGCTTTTTTCGGCCGCTATGACGGGGGCAGCTTCACCAGCAGCGCCGCCCTGCCGGTGATGACCCGGAACACCGTGGTGGGGGCGGTGTGCCTGTTCAACGAGGACGCCGCCCAGGGTGCCCTGCTCCAACAGCTACAGGGGAACCTGCGGCTGATCTCCCTGGTGGTGTGCCTGGCGGTGCTGGTGCTGTTTGCCGCCTTTTCCAACCTCCTGGCGCGCCGGGTGGGGGTGCTGCTGGGGGGTATCCGCCGGGTGCGGGCGGGGGAGTATACCCACCGGGTGACCATGAAGGGCCACGACGAGCTGGTGCAGCTGGCGGAGGAGTTCAACCAGCTCACCGGCCGCCTACAGGCCACGGAGGCCCGGCGGCGGCGCTTTGTCTCCGACGCCTCCCACGAGCTCAAGACCCCCCTGGCCTCCATCCGCCTATTGACGGACTCCATCCTTCAGGATGAGACCATCGACCGAGCCACCACCCGGGAGTTTGTGGGGGACATCGGCCAGGCGGCAGACCGGCTCATCCACATCAGCGAGAGCCTCCTCTCCCTGAACCGCCTGGACGAGGGGCAGACTGTAGGCCGGGAGCCGGTGGCGGTGAACGCCCAGGCGGAGAAGCTCTGCCGCCTCCTGGCCCCCCTGGCGGAGGAGGCGGGGGTGCGTCTGGAAACCGCCCTGGAACCGGACTGCGTAGCCTGTTGTGGGGAGGAGGACGTAAACCAAATCCTGCGCAACCTGATTGAGAACGCCATCAAGTACAACAGCCCTGGGGGCCACGTCCTGGTGTCCACCCACTGCCAGGGGGGCCAAGTGGTGTTGGAGGTGGCGGACAGCGGGGTCGGCATTCCGGAAGAGGACTTGCCCCGGATTTTTGAACGTTTTTACCGGGTGGACAAGGCCCGGTCCCGGGCCGCCGGGGGCACAGGCTTGGGCCTGTCCATTGTGCTGGACACGGTACGGCTGTATGACGGGGACGTGACGGTCCAATCCACCCTGGGGGAGGGCTCCTGCTTCACCGCCACCCTCCCCGCCTGGACGCAAGAGGAGGGGGAAGCATGAGACGATACCTGTGCCCCGGGGCAGCGCTGCTGTTGCTGCTGTCCCTGGTGGGCTGCGGGGTCCCCCGGGCCCAGGAGGGGGCATACCAGCTCTATTTCCGGGCCCAGGAGGGAGAGGTCGCCCTGGTGGCAGAGCCCCGCTGCCTCCCAGAGGACTGCGACGACCCAGTGGAGGGCTTGTTGTCCCTCCTGCTGGAGGGGCCCCAGGGGGAGGACCTCAGCCGGGCCATCCCCAGCAGCGTGACCCTCCGGGGCACCACCCTGGAAAACGGGCTGCTGACGGTGGACCTTTCCAGCCGCTACGCCAGCCTGTCCGGCATCGACCTGACCTTGGCGGACTACAGCATCGTCCAGACCCTGAGCCAGGTGGAGGGGGTGGAGACGGTGACCATCACCGCGGAGGGGGAACCCATCCCCTACCGGGACCACCAGCGGCTGACGGCGGCGGATGCCTGGATTGCCACGGAATAAAAAAACCTCCCAGCGGGAGGGGGGAAAAGGGCCGCCGAATCCGGCGGCCCTTGAATATTCTAATTGGGTATCTGGCGAGGGAAGCACCCTCAACGGAACTCCTCATACACCACATGGTGGGCAATGTCCTTTTCCGGCTGGGAACTCATCCGCCCGGCCTCGATCTCCTCCCAGGTCACGCTGTTGTCCTTGGTCATGACGTATCTAACGTAGGAGGAATATTGCGCGTTGGCGGCCTCAGCCCGCCCGGCATAGTACATCATATAGGGGTAGGTCTCCACCAGGTCCCGGCCGTTCTCATAGGCACGGACGGTATAGGCTTCGCCGTCATAGCTCAAATCATGGAAGTAAATCCCATTCCCCCGGGACTCGTAGCGGCATAGGCGCACCTCGGCAGCCTTGCCATGGGACGATGCCTCCACAAAGGAATCCCACACGCCCTGCCCGGAGACCATCCGTCCGTCCTCAAACACCACGCAACCGTCCTTCTTGGCCTGCGCCAAGCTGTAGTTGTTGGGCAGTTCATCCAGGGGTAGGGGCGCACCCGCCAATTGGGTTCCGCAACCAGCGCAGAAAAGCAGACACAGCGCCACCATAGTATAAGCAATCCAACGTCTCATAGCGGTTCCTCCTATCAATTTGGTATCTTTATTTTAGCACGTCTCCAAGACGCTGTCAAGCCTGTGGGGGCAATGTGGACAAAATTCCGCCGGGACCACAAAAAAGAGATTTTACACTATAGTTCGAGGGAAAAATTTTTTCGGGAATTTTCAAAAAATGTGTCCACTTTTTGGCGCTTGGAGGAATATATAGATAGAAGCTTCAATTGAGAGACCCGCTTAGCGGCGGGCGGGGAGGGGTGCCAATGAAGAAATTGACGAGGTAGGAAACAAAAGACACATGCGGAGCGAGGGGGCACTTTGGGGAATTTTATTAAAAAAGTAAAAAATATGTCCACTTTACCCCATTTTGTGCTCTGTATATATAGAGGCCTTAATTCAGAGATGCCCGTTTAGCGGCGGGCAAGGAGGTTGCGAATGAAGAAAATGATACAGCAAAAGCGAAAGATATAGATTTCATAAGGAGGTTTTATTATGAAGACTCGTTATTTATCATTTTTCCTAGTATTGGTACTCATCTCAACTTTGATTATTCCTGTAGCCGCAGTAGCAGTAGAATCTGATAAAGTATCTGCTGAGGTAAAAGAAGAAAATAAAATACAAATAGTTAATACGCCGATTAAATCCGGTTGGATAATGGAATCTGTAGGACATGGTGAATTTATAATAATTGATTCAGATAATATTACGATGAGGAGAATGGCGAATGTATCAACAAACGTAAAACAGGGAGAGTATATTTCTGTAGTCCCAACAAGTGATTCCGAGATTTTTCAGACGGCAGACGGTAAATACTTGGTTCGCGCTACAGAAAACTCATATCTCCTGAGTGACAAAATAGCAGTTAATACTAATAATATTGAAAACTATAAACCAGTTTTTGAGAAATTTAATATTAGCCAAAAATCTATTCTTGAAATGGAAGAAGTAATTGCATCGCAAGTAGCTATGGGAAATGATGAGATTTCAATTGATATTTATGTGCCGAGTGAAAATTTAACTAATGAAATAATGCCTTTAAGAGGGGAAACAAATACTAGCTACTATACTTATAAAGACAAAACTGGATATACATGGAAGATGAGGGATATTTCAACAAAATATTCTAATCTGCGCTCGCCGTGGATAGAGAAAAAGGGAGAAAAAACAAAGGATATTGCTACGTCAATTAGAGATATCACAATCTCAGCGTTAGGTGGAATTTCAAAGGTAGCTAAGTTAGCAACAGCAGCAGGATTAGCAACGAGCATCTATGGTCTATATAAAAATCTTCGTGGAGAAGTAGTTGAATGTACGGGAGAAGACTATTTATCAGTAAGCATAATTTTTGATAGAATTGAAAAGGATTCTCAAAGCTATATTACTGGCACAACGAACGGGTATATGCCAGGCAAAGTAACACATAAAGTTTGGGTTAACAGATTAGATTGCTATGAATTCCATAAAAAAAATGGAGAATCTGCGCTTGTTAAACCGATAGTAAATAAGGAACATTTTTCCAAATATTGGAGCGATAATGAAGCGACATTATCGCGCACTGGATGGGATGACTATCTTAGGTGTAAGATTTACGGTACTACTGTCATACTGAACGGAAAGAGTTAATGAGTAGTAAACATCTGCGGTATATAATAGGGACTATCACTCTAATCGTTTTAGTTTATTTATTATATCCCCGCCCACTAGTGGAAAATACGGAAACAAGTCATATCAAATCTTTTCTTTATAATCCCTGTTATGGGCAAAATGTGGATAGTGATATGGTAAATTTATACATATCTCCTGAAAATGAGAAAGAGATACTGACTTGCTTACGTCGATATAAGGAACAAAAAAGCTTGGCAAAAGCAAATGAATGTCAAGCAAGCCGTACTATCGCATTCGAAATTCTACTAGAAGATGTAGGCCAGAGCAAGTGGATTACAATAGGAAATCCAAGTTATAGCTATGAATCCTATGGAAAATTGAAGTGTAGGATAGTAGATGGAGATTCTCTTCAAGGGGATTTGATGGATTTACTAGATGTTAGCCCTTTGAAATCTAAGCTTTATTTAGAGTAGAGAAAACTGCAAACGGATAACTCCCCACAAAAATGGCTCCTGTTGAAAGGAGCCGTTTTTGTGGGGGCCTGGGGGCTCGTAAGGAGTGGCAGGAAATTACTTGACACCTCCTGCCCCCCATGGTAATATACTGGATAAGACAATTTCATCTCGCGTTGAACGGGAAGAGTACCAGATATGGCCTGGACAGAGAGGGGTGGCCACCGGCTGCAAGCCACCCTGCAAGGCCCTTTGGGAATGTGCGCCCGGGAGCGAGAGGGATGCAGATGCCCTCCGGTTTGGCCCCGTTATCCGCCTTTCAAGTGATAAAAAAGAGTGGAACCGCGATTATGATCGCCTCTTTCTCCCAAAGGAGAAGGGGGCGTTTTTTCGCCCCACCTAGTTCGAGGTGAACCGCATTGCATTTGATCGAGACCCTGGCCGCCTATCAGGCCCGCGACCCCGCCGCCCGGAGCAAGCTGGAGGTATTCCTCCTCTACCCCGGCGTCCACGCCACCATCAACCACCGCATTGCCCACTGGCTGTATACCCACAACTGCCGCTTCCTGGCCCGGGCTGTGTCCCAGTGGAGCCGGTTTTGGACTGGCATTGAAATCCACCCCGGCGCCAAAATCGGCCGGCGCTTTGTCATCGACCACGGCATGGGCATCGTCATCGGCGAGACCGCCGAAATCGGGGACGACTGCCTCATCTACCACGGCGTCACCCTGGGGGGCACCGGCAAGGACAAGGGCAAGCGCCACCCCACCCTGGGCAACAACGTCCTGGTGGGCAACGGCGCCCGGATTTTGGGCCCCTTCACCGTGGGGGACAACGTGCGCATCGCCGCCGGCTCCGTGGTGCTGCGGGAGGTGCCCCCGGACAGCACCGCTGTGGGCGTGCCTGCCCAGGTGGTGCGGGTCCACGGCGCCGCCACCGCCTATGCCGACAGCGTAGACCAGGTCAACGTCCGCGACCCCATTTTGGAGCGCTTGGCCGCCGTCTCCTCCCGGCTGGAGCTGGTGGAACGGCTGCTGGATGAAAAATACCAGGAGGGCTTGCCCTCTGACACCGAAGAAAAAGGAGAAGATGTGAATGCAGCTCTATAATTCTGCCACCCATAAGCGGGAGCCCTTCCAGACCCACACCCCCGGCCACGTGGAGATGTACACCTGTGGCCCCACAGTGTACCACTTCGCCCACATCGGGAACCTGCGCAGCTATATCATGGAGGACGTGTTGGAAAAGCACCTGCGCTTCTCCGGCTACGACGTAAACCGGGTGATGAACATCACCGACGTAGGCCACCTGGCCAGCGACGCCGACGAGGGCGAGGACAAGATGCTCACCGGGGCCAAGCGGGAGCACAAGTCCGTGCTGGAAATCGCCCAGTTCTACACCGACGCCTTCTTTGCCGACTGCGCCAAGCTAAACATCAAAACCCCCGACGTGGTCCAACCCGCCACGGGGCTCATCGACGAGTATATTAAAATCGTGTCCACCCTCATTGAAAAAGACTATGCCTACCTAGCCGGGGGGAACGTGTACTTTGACACCGCCAAGCTGTCCCGCTACTACGTGTTCAACGAGCACAACGAGGAAGACTTGGCCGTGGGCGTCCGGGAGGGCGTGGAGGAGGACAACAACAAGCGCAACCGCAACGACTTCGTCCTCTGGTTCACCAAGTCCAAGTTTGAGGACCAGGCCCTGAAGTGGGACTCCCCCTGGGGCATCGGCTACCCCGGCTGGCACATCGAATGCTCCGGCATCTCCATGAAATTCAACGGGGAATACCTGGACCTCCACTGCGGCGGCATCGACAACGCCTTCCCCCACCACACCAACGAAATCGCCCAGTCCGAGAGC
Source organism: Evtepia sp. (assembly GCF_056797215.1). Taxonomy (NCBI): domain Bacteria; kingdom Bacillati; phylum Bacillota; class Clostridia; order Eubacteriales; genus Evtepia; species Evtepia sp. The sequence continues at coordinate 11,686 of NZ_JBQILM010000007.1, read as the reverse complement.
TACCTGGGCCACCCCTGGTGCAAGCAGTGGTTCCATGTCCACCACCTGAACACCGAGGGGGGGAAGATGTCCAAGTCCAAGGGGGAGTTTTTGACCGTGACCCTTTTGGAGGAAAAGGGGTATGACCCCCTGGTGTACCGCTTCTTCTGCCTGCAAAGCCACTACCGCAAGGCCCTGGTGTTCAGCTGGGAAAACCTGGACAACGCCGCCGGGACCTTTGCCAAGCTCCTGGGCCGCATCGCCGCCCTAAAGCCCGACGACGGGCCTGTGGACGAAGGGGAGAAAACCGCCCTGGTGGAGCGGTTCAAGGCCGCCCTAGACAATGACCTGAACACCGCCCAGGCAGTCACCTGCGTCTATGACGTGCTGAAAGCCAAGACCAACGGCGCCACCAAGCTGGCGGCCCTGGGGGACTATGACAAGGTCCTGAGCCTGGACCTCCTGGCGAAGGCCGAGGCCAAGCGCCAGGAAGCCGCCAAGGCCACCGCCGCCACCCAAGACGGCTGCACCATCACCGGGGAGGGAGACCCGGCCATCGACGCCCTGGTCCTCCAACGCTTCCAGGCCAAGAAGGCCAAGAACTTCGCCGAAGCCGACCGCATCCGAGACGAACTGTCCGCCCAGGGCATTGTCCTCACAGATGTGCCTGGGGGGACGAAGTGGGCGCGGGGGTAACCCACACCGAGACAAAAATTCCCTTGCCCCTCCCCTTGTGTTTTGTTTATACTTTGTATATACTACTTCTAGGAGGTGTTTGCCATGTATGCAACGATTCAGAAATGGGGCAATAGCCAAGGTTTACGCTTGCCCAAAGCCCTTCTGGACCTCACAGGCTTGCAGGAAAACGACCGCGTGGAACTGACACAAGCCGAGGACGGGATTTATATCAAAAAGGCTGCCACAAAACACCGCACCCTGGAAGAATACCTGGTGGATTTTTATGGGAAACCCATCGACGAAATCCCTCCTTTGACGGAGGGTGAATATGACTGGGGCCCGTCAAGAGGCAGGGAACTATGGTAAGTATTTTTGAGCAGGGGGACATCGTTTACATGGACTTTGACCCCCAAGCCGGGCATGAGCAGAGAGGCCGCCGTCCAGCCCTGGTGGTGAGCAACAATCTATTCAACCGGGTCAGCAGCCTTACCATGGTTTGCCCCATTACCCACACAGACCGGAGGCACCCCTTCCATCTGCGTTTGCGGGGAACCGTCAAAACAGACGGGGTGATCCTCTGCGACCAGGCCCGAATGCTGGATTTGGCAAGCCGCAATGCATCCTTTGTGGAAAAGGCCCCTGCTGATTTGACCTCCGAAGTGGCAGAGCTGATGATCCGCTTCATTGAACCAAGCTAACTTGTATTTAAGAAACCCGCTTCTTGAATTTTCGATGATATCAGATATATTATAAAATCCGCAAAAACATCCCCTTCCCCCCGTCCCTCACCCAGGGCCACAAAAAAAGCCGTCCATTTCTGGACGGCTTTTTCAAGGCGCAAAAACAATTGACAAGCCCTGAGAACTCTGTTAGAATAAAGTCAGGAAATACATACCCGTTTTGGAAGGTAGCATTCCGTTTATTTTAGGAAAGTCAAGATAAACATATTCGGCAGCTATGGGGAGTAGCCGCTCCCCATAGCCTGCGCAGGCGAAGGCCCGCCTACACAACGGGATTCTATCCCGAACCTTATATACAGTATAGCACAGCTAAGCTCATTTCCGCAAGTCCTAAAAAGATCTGGAATTCCGGCTTGTGGACTTCTCCTTTCTTTGGGGCGCGTGGTACCACGCCTCACCAGTTGTGTGTATGTGTTGAAAAGGCACTGTGTAGGACATAGCAATATGCCTGCATGGTGTTTTCTTGCTTTCTCCGACGTCGAGACAGGGGTGGGGCTGGAAGGGCCCTTCCAGCTCTGCCCCCGACAGAGGAGCATACACACAACTGAATAAGAAAGAGAGGTGTGCTGGTGTGTTTATGGTACCCTGTTCCAGAGATGGCTTCTGCAAGTGGTTCAGCACTGGACTGGATACGCGTAATTGCCCATGGAAACGGTTTGAGCATATTGCGACTACGGCACTTCCCTGTAGAGCAAGCACTCTATGGATACTGCACTTCCTGTTCCCCAACTCTCGGCCGCGTTATACCCTGCTTCAGCGTATCCGCCGCAAACATGCTCTACTGAAAGCCCCCGTTGTGGATGGGAACGACTATGTGAATCCGTTTACCCATGAGCAGATGCGGGAGTTGATGCTGGATGTGGCCTTTTGGCTCCAAGAAACGCTGTTTGCCCACTATTGGGAGGAGGACCGCAGCCTGAGCTGGGAGGAGTTTCTCAAGCTGACAGAGAACCGGAGCGATATTAAGGCAGCTGCCGCAAATACCCTTCATATCTTCCCCCTCATCTGCCGGCCAGATTTGGACCCGGTTGCGCAGGTTTTGTCGGCGGCTCCCTCCCGCTATGACTATGCCTCCCGGGCAGACCTGATCCCACCAGAGAGCCGCGCTGTGCCGCCGCTGATCGTGTCGGCGCTGGAGTTAGAGGATACGGTGGAGCGGGTGCTTTATAAGCTGGAAATGGCACTTTATCTGAAAACGACGAAGCCGACCCAAAGGATTGGGTTCATGGAATTTTGCCAAAGAATAGATGAAGAATCCGTTCTGGCAGAGATGATCGTCCAGCGGACCCGCTGGGTGTTCTCCGCCAACCTGGGGAAGCTAAAAGGCATCTGGGCGCACAAAAAGCTGATTGAGCTCCCACCTCTGCGTATCCCATGAAAAACCCCCGGACGCCAGCGTCCGGGGGTTTTTTGCAACTTTTTAGCGCCATTCTGTCAGGGCTGGGGGAACACTGTGGACAGGTCAATCTGGCAGCCCTCCAAGACCGCAGCCGGGAGGATGCTGTCCCGCTTGTACACCGCCGGGGAGGGGTAAGCGCCCTCCTCCAACACGTGGACGGAAACCACCTGGGCCATTGGGTCCACAATCCAGTATTCTCCCACCCCGGCTTGCTGGTACATCCGAAACTTTGTCCACCGGTCGTTGCGGCGGGTGGACTCGGAGAGGATTTCCACCACCAGGTTCGGGGCCCCATGGACGCCCCGGCGGTCCACCTTCTTGGGGTCGCACACCACCAGCAGGTCCGGCTGCACCACCGTGTCCACATCCTCCGGGCCGTCCTCCTGCCCCTCAAAGAGACGGACGTCGAAGGGGGCGGCGTAGACCTTGCAGCGTTTCCCCCGCAAGTGGGCGTGGAGCTGGACGAACAGCTCTCCGCTGACCTCTTGGTGCAGGTCGGAGGGGGAAGCCAAGGCCACTGGCTGGCCATCGTAGAGCTCATAGCGAATGGACGTGTCCCAGTCCAGCAGATCAGCGTAGGTATAGCGTTTCTCGGCGGGTAAAGGTGCCATAGGTCAGACCTCCTTCTCTCGTGCAGGCGGCGGTATGGATACAATAGCAGGATACCCCACATGGGGTCACTCTATTATATCCCACTGTGCCCTGGAATGCAAGGCGCTCAGCTTGCCGCCTTCCTACTGGACACCATCTTAATCCCCACCAAGGCCAGCAGCATCAGCACAATGGCGATGGGCAGGGTAATCAAGGCATTGGGCACAAAGCCCGCGATGATGTAGGACACAAAGCTCACCGCCGCCGCCGTGATGGCGTAAGGCAGTTGGGTGGAGACGTGGTCCACGTGGTCACACTGGGCCCCGGCGGAGGCCATGATGGTGGTGTCGGAGATGGGGGAGCAGTGGTCGCCGCACACCGCACCGGCCATGCAGGCGGACACGCACACCACCCCCAAGGGCTCCGTCAGGGGGAACACCCCCAGGGTGATGGGGATGAGGATGCCAAAGGTGCCCCAGCTGGTGCCGGTGGCAAAGGCCAGGAAGCAGCCGATGAGGAACACCACTGCGGGAAGGAAGGCCTGGAACGCCCCGGCGGAGCTCTTCACCACGGACTCCACAAACTCCCCGGCCCCCAGGGAGTCGGTCATGGCTTTCAGGGTCCAGGCGAAGGTGAGAATCATGATGGCGGGGACCATGGCCCGGAAGCCCTCCGGGATACAGGCCATGGACTGGCGGAAGCTCATCACCCGGCGCAGGCAGTAGTAGACAATGGTGAAGGCCAGGGCGAACACCGAGCCCAGCATCAAGCCCACGGAGGCGTCGGAGTTGGAAAAGGCTTCCACAAAGGAGGCCCCTGCAAAGAAGTCGCCGGAATAGATCATCCCAATGACACAGGCCACAATCAGCACCGCAATGGGCAGCACCAGGTCCAGCACAATGCCCTTTTCCTCCGGCGCTTCTTCTGTGGGGCCGGCGTAGGGGTTGCGGCCGTTGAACAGGTCCCCGGTGCTCTGGGCCCGGTGCTCAAAGCGGGACATGGGGCTCAGCTCCACCTTCATGAGGATCATCCCCACCATCATCACCACGGTGAGGATGGCGTAAAAGTTAAAGGGGATGGCCTTGATGAACAGGGTCAGGCCGCTGCCGTCCTCCACGTAGCTGGCCACCGCCGCCGCCCAGGAGGAGATGGGGGCGATGATGCACACCGGCGCCGCCGTGGCGTCGATAAGGTACGCCAGCTTGGCCCGGGAGAGCTTATATTTGTCCGTCACCGGACGCATCACGGAGCCCACGGTAAGGCAGTTGAAATAGTCGTCGATGAAGATCAGCACCCCCAGGGCTACGGTGGCCAGCTGGGCCCCCACCCGGGTTTTGATGTGCTGGGCCGCCCAGCGGCCAAAGGCGGCGGAGCCCCCGGCCTTGTTCATCAGGCAGACCATGGCCCCCAGGACCACCAGGAACACCAGGATACCAATGTTGTAGCTATCCGCCAGCACGCTGACAATGCCGTCCTCAAACACATGGAGGACGGTGCCCTCAAAGGAGTAGGCCGAGTAGAGCAGGCCGCCCATCAGGGCCCCTACGAAGAGGGAGGAGTACACCTCCTTGGTAATCAGGGCCAGGGCAATGGCCACCACCGGGGGCAGCAGCGCCCAGGCGGTGCCGTAGAACCCGCCGCCCTCGGCGGCACTCTCCCCGCTGTTGGCGGTCAGGGGGAGGAGGAACGCCGCCAGCAGGAACACCGCCAGCAGCCCTCCCTTGAGCAGTTTCGACTTTCTCATACAGTTCCCTCTCTTAAATAGAAATGAAGTCATGACAGCCCCTGTCATGACTTCATAAAAAAACGATGGGCTATGAATCACAACAGCGCTCCGCGCCTCTATCATGCCGCCATCGTAGCAGAAAAAGACAGGAAAGTCAACCGTTTGTCAAGAATCGACAGCATCCCGCCCCAAAGCGCCTGCCGTGCCCTCCGGCGTGCGGATTTTCAAGCTCAGGCGGATCAAATAGGCCTCCGGGTCATCGGTGGAGAAGCGGCTCACCAAGTCCTCCTCGTAGAGGTCCCCGTCCATGGTGTAGCCCTGGGCCCAGACCCAGTCCCGCAGCCGGCGGCAGGCCTCGTACTCCGACTGGTAGGAGCCCTGGTGGTAGAGCACCGCATAGGTCCCCGCCGGCTGTATCCAGGCGCCCTGGCTCCCCGCCGGGACCTGGCAGTAATAATAGTCCTCCATGAAGCGGTCCCGTTCCAAGCTCTCCCGGAGGATGATGTCCCCGGGGTTCATGGAGACACTCCCCGCGCTGCGCCCCTTGGCCAACAGCTCCCGGATGTGCAGCAGGTATTGCGCCTCCTCGAACTGCTCAAACCGGGGGGCAGGGACCACCGCCAAGCTGCGCTCCGGCAGCACTTCCAGCCGGATTTCCCCCGGCGTCACCCCCCCGGCCAACTCCAATTGCCGCACCGTCTCCGCCAAGAAATCCTCCATGCGTTGGAGACGGCCGCGCTCCGCCTCTAGCTCCGCCTCCTTCTGCCGCAGCAGCTCCAAAAAGCCCTCCGGGTTGCGGCGGTTCAAATAGGCCCGGATTTCCGACAGGGGCGTGCCCAAGCGCCGCAGGGCGGCGATGATATCAAAGGTGGCCAGCTGCCGGGCGGAGTAATAGCGGTAACCGTTTTCCCCCACCTCCTGGGGGCGCAGGAGGCCAATGTGGTCGTAGTGGAGCAGGGTGTCCTTCTTCACCCCGCACAGGGCTGCAAAGGCCGCGGTTTTGAACAGATGCTTTTCCATTGAATATCCCCCCATAACACCCGCAGAAAAAAATAGAAAAAATTTTTCAGTCCCCCCTTGACTCTGGGGTAACACCATGGTTTATCCTCAGTATAGCAAAAAACAAGGCCTGGCACAAGGCCAAACTGTATTATGAGGTGTTATCATGTCTTCCCCTGCCAAGGGCTCCTGGAAAGCCCTGCTGCATTACGTCGTCCCCTCCGTCTCCGCCATGGTCCTGTTCTCTTCCTATACCTTGGTGGACGGAATCTTTGTGGCCAAGGGTGTGGGTGAGCTGGCCTTAGCCAGCGTGAACCTTGCCCTCCCCTTCGTCAACCTCCTGTCCGGCATTGCCATCCTCCTCTCCATGGGGACCTCCACCCGCTGCGCCTTCGCCCTGGGCCAGGGCCAGCGGGACAAAGCCTCCGCCCTCTTCAGCCAGACCGTGGCAGTGATCGTGGCCCTCTCCCTGCTGATTACCGCCGCCGTCTCCCTCTTCGCCCCCTCCCTAGCCCATCTGCTGGGGGCGCGGGCCCAGACCGCGGCGTATACCACAGAATACCTGCGCATCGTGGGGCTGTTCTCTCTGTGCTTCATCCTCTCCTACTGCCTGGAAAACATGGTGAAGGTGGACGGCGCCCCCCACCTCTCCGTCATTGGCGTTGCCATCAGCTTTGCGGTGAACGTAGGGCTGGACTACCTCTTTATCCTGCGCCTGCACTGGGGCGTGGCAGGGGCGGCCTGGGCCACGGGGTTGGCCCAATTGGCCAGCATGCTCTTTTTCCTGTGCCGTTTCCTGGGCAAAAAGAGCACCCTGCGGTTTTGCCCCTTCCGCCTGCGGCTGGGGGAGCTGGGGCGGATCCTGCCCCTGGGGGTGGCGGACTGCTCCATTGAGCTGATGCTGGGCTTTCTGACCATGCTGTATAACCATGTGATCCCCTCCCTTTTGGGGGAGGCATCCTTGGCCACCTACGCGGTCATTGCCTATATCAGCCTCCTTGTCACCATGCTCATGCAGGGCGTGGCCCACGGCCTGATGCCCCTCGTAAGCCTGTGCGCTGGCCGGGGGGAGGAGGCCGTTGTCCGGCAGCATCTGCGCCAGGGCCTCCTGCTCACCCTGGGCCTGGGCCTGGTGGTGGAGCTGCTGTGCCAGCTTGCCCCCGGCGCCCTGACAGCCCTGCTCCTGGAACGCAGCAGCCCCTTGTTCCCCCAGACGGTTTCTGCCCTGCGGCTGTATGCCCTTTCCTTCCTTCTCTCCGGCGTGAGTATCGTGCTGGCCGGCTATTTCGCCGCCCTGGGGAAAGCAGGCAGCTCGGTGCTGCTGTCCCTGGGCCGGGGCTTCGTCTTCCTGCCGGGCGCGGTGCTTCTGGTCAGCGCCCTGAACGGAAGCGTCAGTATCTGGCTGGCCGCCCTGGTCGGCGAGCTGTTTTCCCTGGCGCTGGCGGTGCTTCTCTTAAAGCGCAATTCCCAGGCCCTGGGGCAGACCCCGGCCGCCGCCGCCGCGTAGCACTCCCATCGCGTGAATTCATGAAATGAGGTGTATGTATATGAACAAAGCGTTGAATCCCACCTGGAAGAATTTCTTCCACTTCGCCCTCCCCTCCATGGCCGCCATGGTTATCTTCTCGTCCTATACCATCATCGACGGGATTTTCGTGGCCAAGGGCGTCAGCGACCTAGCCATGGCGGCGGTGAACCTCTCCCTGCCCTTCATCAACGTGCTGTCAGGCCTGGCAGTGCTGCTGACCATGGGCACCTCCACCCTATGTGCCTTCGCCCTGGGGAAGGGGGACCAGAAAAAGGCGGAAGAGCTGTTCACCCAGACCGTGGTGGTCATCCTCATTGTCTCCGCTGTCATCAGTGTGGCGGTGTCCATTTTCGCTAAGCCCCTGGCCTACCTCCTGGGGGCACGGGAGCTGACCATCGGCTACTCCTCCCAATACCTCCATGTGGTGTGCCTGTTCTCTGTGTGCGTCATCCTCTCCTACTGCCTAGAGGTGATGGTAAAGGTGGACGGACGGCCCCAGCTGGCTATGATCGGCATGGCCATCAGCTTTGTTATCCACATCGGCTTGGACTATATCTTCATTTTCCACCTGCACCTGGAAGTCCTGGGCTCCGCCCTGGCCACAGGGCTGTCCCATACCGGCAGCCTGATCTTCTTCCTGGCCTACTTCCTCTCCGGCAAGTCCAACCTGCGGTTCCGTAAGTTCAAGTGGAACCTGAGAAAGGTGGTGGAGGGCCTGCCCCTGGGGGTGGCGGACTGCTCCGTGGAGTTCGTCCTGGGCTTTTTGACCATGCTGTACAACCACGTCATCGTGGCGACCCTTGGGGAAGAGAGCTTGCCCATCTACGCGGTGATCTCTTACATCACCATCCTGGTGTTCTTCCTGATGCAGGGCATCGCCCAGGGCATGATGCCCTTGGTAAGCCTGGCGGAGGGCCACAACGACCACGCCGCCAGCCGGAACTTCCTGCGAAAATGCCTCATCACCGTGGTGGTAACGGGTGTCATTTTGGAGCTCATCTGCCAGTTGGCCCCAGGGCCGGTGGTGTCCATCCTCCTGGAAGGGGAGAACGTCCTCTACGACGACGCGGTCTCTGCCCTGCGGCAGTACGCCCTGTCCTACCTGTTGACGGGCTTCTCCATCGCCCTGGCCGGTTACTTCGCGGCCTTGGGCCGGGGCCCCTCCTCCATGCTGCTCTCCCTGGGCCGGGGCTTCATCCTCCTGCCCGGCGCCCTCCTGGCCCTGAATGCCCTCACCGGCGGCAGCGGCATCTGGATGGCCGCCCTGGCGGGGGAGGTCCTCAGTGTCCTGCTGGGCTTCGCCCTGCTGCGGCGGGCGGAGCACCGCCAGCCGGTGCTGGCAGCCAGCCAGGGATAAGTAAATCAATGGTCCGTGGGCCGTCTGGGTATCCAGGCGGCCCATTCAGCGCATCCCCCCTGTTTCAAAAAACTTGACGGCCATGCTTATGTACGCTATACTGTACATATAATACCGTTGGAGGTGAGCTACATGACAAACACAAACATTACAGCCTTTCGGAAAAACGTGTTTGGATTTGTGAATCAGGCCGTAAGCTATGGTGATGTCGTCAACGTAACCACAAAAAATGGAAACGCGGTCATCATCAGCGAACAAGACTATAACAGCATGGTAGAAACCCTGCATCTCTCCTCCATCCCTGGTATGGAGGAAAAGCTCAAAGCCGCTGCCGCTGAGCCACTAGAGGAATGCACCCCCTACAACCCGGACGAGGCATGGTAATGCACAATGTACCAGATCGTTTTCTCAAAACAGGCCATGAAGGACCGGCGGTTGATTGCGCAAGCGGGGCTTGAACAGCGGACAAAGGCGCTGCTTGCCGTTATGTCTGAAAACCCCTTCCAAAATCCACCACCCTATGAAAAGCTGGTGGGGAATTTGTCTGGCTTCTATTCCCGCCGCATCAACATTCAGCATCGGCTTGTCTATTCTGTGCATGAGGAAGAGGCAATCGTAAAGGTCTTGCGTATGTGGACCCATTATGAATAACGCCCTCTGCCGCCTTGTATGGGCGGTTTGAAGGAGGCCGGGATGGGCGTATTTTTGCCTTCCTCTCATCAAATGCATTGATTTTGTGCTGCAAATGCCATATAATATCAATAAATCCGAATGCAAAGGGGTGTTTACTATGGCGAATACAACAACCTTCAGCGTCCGTATAGACAGCGAGATCAAACAGGAATGCGAGGAACTCTTTGGCCAACTGGGTATGACCCTGACCACTGCCATCAATGTTTTCCTGCGCCAATCCCTCCACACAGGGGGCTTGCCCTTTGAGGTCAAAATGCCTAGGCCCAATAAAGAAACCATCGCTGCCATGTTGGAGGCGGAACGGATTGCAACGGACCCATCTGTAAAAAGGTATACTGATTTAGATGAGTTGTTTGCTGATTTACGCGCATGAGAAAGACAGTTTACACGGTTGTAACAACCAAGCAATTCAAAAAAGATTACAAGTTAGCCATAAAGCGGCACATGGATGTAGGATTGTTAGAGGACATCGTTGCAGCCCTTTCCATGGGCGAAACTTTGGCGGAAAAGCACCGGGATCATGCCCTGGTGGGAAAATGGGTAGGCCACCGGGAATGTCACATTCTTCCCGACTGGCTTTTGGTCTATCGTTTTGAGGACGATGTGCTGATATTGACCCTATCCCGCACCGGCTCCCACAGCGATATCTTTGGAGAATAGGCGGCAAGCCTCCGCAATGGCATACGCAAGGCCCGCCCTGGAACACACCCAGGGCGGGCCTTATTCTATCGTATTTGTTCAAAGCTCGCAGGCGGTCAAATCCTCAAAGGTCTGCCGCCGCACCGCCAGGTGAGCCTTCCCGTCCCGGAGCATCACCAGGGCTGGGCGGCACAGGCGGTTGTAGTTGGAGGCCATGGTGAAGTTATAGGCCCCTGTGGTGAGCACCGCCAGGAGGTCCCCCCGCTGCATCTGGGGCAGGTGGATGTTCTCCTGGATCAAATCCCCGCTCTCACAGCAGCGCCCCGCCACGGAGCAGAGGAAGTCTGCTGGATCGTTCATCCGGTCTGCCGGCAGGACGGTGTAGGGGGCCTGGTAGAGGGCATAGCGGGGGTTGTCCGTCATGCCGCCGTTTACGGTCACATAGCTGCGGTAGCCCTCGATGGTCTTGACCCCGCCCACCCGATAGAGGGTAACCCCGGCGTCCGCTACGATGCTCCGTCCCGGCTCCAAGAGGATGCGGGGGAGGGGATAGCCCTTTTCCTTGCATCCCGCCTCCAAATGCTCCGCCAGAGCCCGGATGTTGCCGGGGATGTCCACCTGGGGGTCCTGTTCCTGATACCGAACTCCAAAGCCGCCCCCCAGGTTCAGCACCTGGGCGGTAAAGCCCAGGGTCTCCCGCAGCCCTTGGGCGAAGTCCAGCAGGATGTCCACCGCGTCGCAGAAGGGCTCTGCCTCGAAAATCTGGGAACCAATGTGGCTGTGGAAGCCCTCCACCTCCAAGTGCTCCATGGTAAGGGCCTTTGCCACGAAGGCAGCGGCCTGCCCCGTCTCAATGGGGACGCCAAACTGGCAGTCGATGCGCCCGGTGTTGATGGCTTGCAGGGTGTGGGGATCGATCCCCGGGGTCACCCGGAGGAGGACCTTTTGCCGCTTCCCCCGTTCCCCGGCAAAGTGGTTCAACTGAGCCAGCTCCAAGGGGTTGTCCACGATGAAGTGGCCCACCCCCTGGTCCAGGGCGTATTGGATGTCCTCGTCGGTCTTATTGTTGCCGTGGAAGTAGAGCTGTTCTGGGGGGAAGCCCCCGGCCAGGGCGGTGTAAATCTCCCCTGGGGAGACCACGTCTGCCCCCATGCCCTCCTCCTTCAGCACAGGGTAGAGGCCCTTGAAGCACAGGGCTTTCCCGGCAAACAGGGGCTGGGACCCGGCAGGCATAGACGCCCCCATGGCCTGGGTGTAGCGGCGGCAGTTGGCCCGGACCCGGTCCTCGTCCAGGACATACAGGGGCGCCCCGAACTCCTCTGCCAGCGCCGTGGCGTCCAGGCCCCCAATGGTCAGG
>NZ_JBQILM010000006.1:50971-58208 GCF_056797215.1 Evtepia sp. | reverse complement strand
GTGGTGATGCCGGCGATATTACCGGTACCCACCGTCCCAGCCAGGGCGGTGGACATGGCCTGGAAGGGCGTAATCTCACCCTCGCCGGCCTCTTGCTTTTTAAAAACTTTGCCCATGGTGTTCTTCATGGCATAACCGAACTTCCGGAACTGGAAGCCCTTTGTCATGATGGTCAGCAGGATGCCCGCGCCAACCAGAAGAACCAGCATAGGCGGACCCCAGACGACATCGTTGATGGCCCCGTTGACAGCAGCTACTCTTTCAGCAAATGTCATTCAAAATCTCTCCTTTTCTCTTGATCTCTTTTCACACGGCTGCAACCGCCAGACGAAAACCGAAAAAGCAGAGCGCCGCAACACACGGCGCTCTGCTCAAAAGGTCAAAATTACCGGACAGCTCTCTCACATTGTCCCAATCTGTCCTTTTGCCTGAGAGAGTTCGCAATGCGTCTAGCCCCTTCGGCCTCCACAACGAGTGGATGTCTCCAGATTTCTTTTTCTGGGCCCTTCCGATCTTGCGGACAATCCCAGGTACATCTGACAGTATTCACTTTGCTGTATCTATTCTACCCTCATTTTATGAAAATTGCAAGGTGAAAAAGCCACGGATGCATGGTTTTGTTTTTATAGGGGGAAATCTTTATGAATTATTCCTAAACTTTCTCAAACCATCAGCGCCCGCTTTATGGAAATCGCCTCTCTCACTTTGTCAACGATTCCGTCAACTGTCAAGCCGTAGGCCTCCAATACCTTCAGCGCCGCCCCGGAGCGGCCGAAGCTATCCTCCACTCCGTGGCGGATCACCGGCACTGGGCACACGCCGGAGAGGTACTCCGACACGGCGCTGCCCAAGCCGCCCACGATGTTGGCCTCCTCGCTGGTGACGATACAGCCGGTCTCTCTGGCTGCGGCCAACAAAATCTCCGTATCCAGCGGCTTGATGGTGTGCATGTCAATGACCCGAACGTCAATATCCTCCTGGGCCAGGTATTCCGCGGCCTTTAAGGCCTCCTGGACCATCATGCCCACAGCCACCACGGTGACATCGGCACCGGGACGCAGGAGCACACCCTTCCCCAGCGCAAACTGGTAGCCTTCCAGGCTGTCCGTCACGGTTTCCACCGCCAGACGGCCCAGACGCATGTAGGCGGGGCCCTCATAGTCCATCAGGGCTTTTACCGCCTGGCGCATCTCGTGGCCGTCACAGGGGCACAGCACCGTCATACCGGGGATGGTACGCATGATGGCCAAGTCCTCAATGCACTGGTGGGTGGCCCCGTCCTCCCCCACAGACAGTCCCCCGTGGGAGCCCACAATGGTAACGTTCAGGCCCGGATAGGCCACGCTGTTGCGCACCTGCTCCCAGGCCCGTCCGGCGGCGAACATAGCGAAAGAGTTGGCAAAGGGCTTCTTGCCGCAAGCGGCCAGCCCGGCGGCTACGCCCACCATGTTGGCCTCCGCAATGCCCATGTCAAAAAAGCGCTCTGGGTACGCCTTGCCGAAGTCTTTGGTCATGGTAGAGCCGGACAGGTCCGCGTCCAGAACCACCAGGTCGGGCTCCTGCTCCGCCAGCTCCAACAGGGCCTTGCCGTAAGCGGCCCGGGTGGCGATCTTCTCAGCCATATTATTTGCCCTCCTTTTCTGCCAGGGCGGCAACCAGCTCCGCCCGTGCCGTTTCATACTGCTCTGCGTTGGGGGCCTTCCCGTGCCAGCCGGCATCGTTCTCCATAAAGGAGACCCCCTTGCCCTTGACGGTCTTAGCCAGGAGCACCGTTGGGGCATCGGTAAAGCTCTGGGCCTTGGCAAAAGCCTCCTCCAGGGCGGTAAAGTCATGGCCGTCCACAGAGATCACATGCCAGCCAAAGGCCTCCATCTTCTGGTCCAGGGGCTCCGAGGGCATCACATCGGCGGTCTTGCCGTCAATCTGCAAGCCGTTCACGTCGATGATGGCACAGAGGTTGTCCAGGCCGTACTTGGCCGCGCTCATGAACGCCTCCCAAACCTGGCCCTCTTCGATCTCGCCGTCCCCCAGGAGGGCGTAGACCCGGTAGCCCTTCTTGTCCAGCTTCCCCGCCAGGGCCATGCCCACTGCGGCGGAGATACCCTGCCCCAAAGAACCGGTGGACATATCCACCCCTTTCACATGGTGCATCTCCGCGTGGCCGGAGAGGTGGCCCTCCACACTGCGGAAGAGCTTCAACGCCTCCTCCGGGAAGTAGCCCCGCTGGGCCAGGATGGGATAGAGGGCCGGGGTGCAGTGGCCCTTGGAGAGGACGAAGCGGTCCCGCTCCGGATCCTGGGGGTTGGCCGGGTCCACCCTCATCACATCAAAATACAGTTGGGTTAGGATGTCCATGGCGGAAAAGGAGCCGCCCAAATGGCCGGATGCACAGTTGTACACCATATCCAGGCCCAGCAGCCGCCCCTTGGCCGCCACGGCCTCCAGGGTGCGTAACTCTGTTTTCATATTGTTGCCTCCTCCTACGGATTTCAAAATTCCGAATTCCTTCATGACATAGTGTACCACGGAAATTTTCTCCGGTCAATTCTCTTTCTGCCCTTGCATTTGTCGTGGATTTCCTTTATAATATGGACTGCTCCACTTTTCAGAGGGCAAACTACGGGGTGTTGCGCAGTTGGTAGCGCGCCTGCTTTGGGAGCAGGAGGCCCAGGGTTCGAGTCCCTGCACTCCGACCACGCAGATTGGAAGAACCGCTCACTTGAGCGGTTCTTCCACATATAAAGCTATGGCCCCCTGGCAACAAAGCCAGGGGGCCATTCTTTATGCTATTGTGACACAAACTACAGGCCAACCAGCCGCCCTCACTTTCTCATAAACAGCAAGCCAAACGCCCGCGGCCCACAGTTGCTGGCAATGGCGGCGGATGCCTTATGGAGGTAGACCCGCTCAAAGGTTCCGTACTGCTGCACCAGCTTTTGAACGTAAGCCAAGCTCTGTTCATCCATCCCTGCATACACGATGAACAAAACCCGCCGGTCAATACTCCCCGCGTTTCTCAGCATCTTTCGCACATAGCGCTTCGCCACCCGGGCAAACCCGCCGATCTCTATAGCACCCACGGTGATCTTGCTCTTCCGCATCACCACCACCGGGTGCAGCAGCAGGGTATCACAGAGGAGTTGTATCCGCTTGGAAACCAAGCCTGCCTGGCACATCATGTGGGTGCTGTCAATGAGGCAGGTAGAGGAGAGCCGCCGCCGGAGGCTTTCCACCGTTTTGATGATATCCTCTTTCGTGGCGTGATTTTCTGCCATTGTCGCAGCGTATAGTACGGCCAACCCCAGGCTGCTGGATAGGTGCCCAGAATCCAACACGGTGATATTACTAAAAGACTTTGCAGCCTCCATGGCGTGGTAATATCCCTCACTGGTATGCTTCGCCATCGTAATGTGGATCACATTCTGGGCCATGGTCAGCTTTTCCGCAAAGAATTTTTCATAATCCTCCACATCAGGCGGTTGGGAATAGCCAGCTTTTCCCGCAGCCAAGTGCCTCACAAACTCGCCTGCCTTCATTTCCAGTTCATCCAAGAAACGGCCCTGGTCTGTGCAGACATAATAGGGGCATGTTGCGATATTGAACTCTTCTTTCAGGGATTCCGGCAAATCGCACACGCTGTCTGTGGTAATCATGACCGGGATCATCTGCTCCCGCTCAAAAATCAGCACATCCTTCCCGATCTCTGCCTGGGTGGACTCCTTGTTGATATGCACCAAATCCCTGGGGAGTACACTCAACACAGCGGTTTCCAGCAGTGCGCCGCTGACCGGCTTGGCCAGGTAGCCATTGAACCCCTCCTTTTGGTAGAGAAGTTGATGCTCGCTCCCTGCGTTGGCCGTCAGCGCAATCACAGGGACATCTTGGCACAGGCCTGCCGGCTGGGTGCGCAGCGCGTGGAGGCACTGGATCCCGTCCATCTTTGGCATCAAGTGGTCCATCAAGATGCAGTCGTAGTGCTGCGTCCGTGTCAGCTTGAGGCATTCCTCTCCGCTCAAGGCAGTGTCAATCTGTATCTTCGTCTCGGAAAGCAGCTTGCGCACCACCATCAGGTTCATTTCATTGTCGTCCACCACCAGCAGGTGGGCGTTCGGGGCCTCAAAGCTCTGCTCATACCGCTCCCCGTCACTGGCGTTCATGTGGGAAGCCAAGATAAAGGTGCCCAGCTCCGAATCGTCGATGATCTCCTGCTCCAACGTAACGATGAAGGTCGAGCCCTTGGTATAGACACTGTTGACGCTGATCTCGCCTCCCATCAGCGTCACCAGCTGATGAACGATACTCAGGCCAAGGCCGCTGCCCTCAATGTGCCGGTTCTTCTTCTCGTCCACACGTTTGAACGCGTTGAACAGCTCGGGGATATCCTCCCGCTTGATCCCCTGCCCGGTATCCTCCACAGAATACCAGATGCGCACCTTGTTCAAAGCAATACGCTCACAGCGGGCAGAAAGGGTTATCGTCCCCTCACTGGTGTATTTGACCGCGTTGTTCAGGAGATTGACCAGGATTTGCTTGATCCGAACCTCGTCCCCGCAGAGCATACTGGGGATGGAGGAATCCACCCGCAGCCGGAATTCCAGCCCCTTTTCTGTGGCTTTGATCCAGATCATGTTGACGATATCCGAGAAGAGCTCCCCCGTCTTATAGGAGGAATTGATGATTTCCATTTTCCCGGATTTCAGCTTGGACAAATCCAAAATATCGTTGATCAACGTCAACAGCATCTTACTGGCACCCTGTATGTTCCGCGCATTCTCCGCAATGCTTTTGGGGATATCCTCACGGAGGGTAAGCTCATTCAATCCGATGATCGTGTTGATCGGCGTGCGGATCTCGTGGCTCATACTGGTGAAGAAGTGGTTTTCCGCCTGATTCAATTCCTCAATCTCTTTTTTCTGCTGAATGGAAAGCTGGTTCTCCCGCTCATAAAGCCGCGTTAAAAACAGCAGCAACACGCCAGTGAGCGCACCCACGATGATCACGGAGACTGCCGAATCCAAAAACGAACGTCTCAGGGTATTCTGGGCGACATATTCCGGAAAATAAAATGCGCCATAATAGCACAGCAGTGTCTCCGCCGTGCAAAGCAGGAAAAACAAGTGTTTTCGCTTTCCCTCTAGGATAATACTAATGTAAATGAAGCACAGCACGAACCATTCCGGCACGCCGCTATAAAATCCCCCCGCTGTAAAAAAGCTCACAGGGAACAGCAGAAGCAGCAGCACCGCAATCATGGTACCGCCCCCGTTGATACACCCCTTTTTAATGCTGAGCCTCATGACCACTGCCATAAAAACAAGGCTTATCAACAACAGGAGAAGATTCTCGATCCGCCTTCCCATAGGAAGTATGAAAATCAACGCGATCATGCAGATGCTCGTCACCGAACAAAACATACGTTCCCGCAAGCTGGTCTTATAGCCATAAATGCTTTCGAGCCATCTTTTTATCACCCGATGTTTCCTCCATTCCTTAGAAATATCTAAACGCCGGTCATGCTCTCGCAGACCTCCTCGTACATACGCAGCAGTATGGGGTGATTCTCATGGATGTATTCTGTATCCTCCTCTTTCCCCGCATGCTCCAGCTGCTTTGCCAGCGCTGAAAGCTCTGTTGCTCCGATGGTCAAGGATGTGCTCTTTAATGCGTGGACCTTCACCGCATAGTCCGGCCAGTTGGCCGCCTCATACAGCGCCATAATCTCCTCTGCCTTTTCCTGCCTTTGGCCGGAGAACATCCGCAGCATATCCAAATAAAATGCGTCGTCCCCACAACAGTAATCCAACCCCATCGCCACGTCAATCCCCACCTCTGCCAGGGCCGCATAGGTCATGGAGAGTGCAGCAGATTGTCCCGCCGGCTGCCCAGCCTCTGGAACAGCCTCCTCTTGCAGGGAATCATACTCTTCTTCCGCGTCAGCGGGGACGGGCGTATCCTCTTCTGTTGCATTGCTATTGTTGTAATGTATGCAGTGCTTTGGCAGCACCCGGCGCAGGACACGTTCCAGGACAGTGCGCTCGATGGGTTTTGCCACAAACTCTGTAAACCCCTCGTCCCGGAACATCTCCCTGGCCCCGCTGATGGTATTCGCAGTCAGGGCGATCACCGGCAGGTCCTGGTACGCACCATTCTCAATCTCCCGGATGCGCCGGAGGGTCTCGATCCCATCAAAGCCCGGCATCATGTGATCCAGGAAAATCATATCATAGGGGGCCTGGGTGCATTGCTTCACAGCCTCTTTCCCGCTGAGGCAGGTGTCCACCTGGATCCCATAGCTGTCTAGGAAGCCTCTGGCCACCACAAGGTTCATCTCTTCGTCGTCAACCACCAACACACGGACCCCTTCACAGGAGAACGGCCGGTGCCCGGCGGCTTGCATCTCATCGAAGCTGTTTTCACTTATGTCGCCATTGAGCAGGTTCACCACAGAGATGGCAAAAAACGGCTTGTGGATCACAAGCAGGTTGCTCTCTCTGTCGAGAGAAAAATCCTTTTCTGCGATCACCGCTACACGCATAGAATTTGCCAATTCCTCGTAGTAGGCGCCGTTCTCTTCATATTCCGACTGGGCGATGAACACATGGGTCAGGTTGTGGTTGCTCAGCAGCTTTAGGAAGCCCTCAAAGTTATGCGCCTGGTAGCCTTCCAGCCCAAGGCCTTCCAGCAGGTGGGAGATCAGCCTGTCGTAATATTGGCTCACCTCATCGCAGGCAAATTTCTCCGGCTTGAAATAGCACGCCACGCAAAGCTGTTCCACGTCTGTAACCACCATGGCCGGGGTATCGTCCACCATCCCCTGGGGGATGATCATGCGGGCTTGCAGGCCCCGCTGCTCCTCCTTGCTGTCAAAGTGGATGAAACCACCCATAGACTGCAAGAGCCCCCGGGCAATGGGGATACCTAGGCCCAAGCCCCCAGCAAAGCGGTTGCTGCCAGAATTGGCCTGGTAAAAGTCATCATCAATCTGGGCA
This sequence comes from Evtepia sp., assembly GCF_056797215.1. Classification (NCBI taxonomy): domain Bacteria; kingdom Bacillati; phylum Bacillota; class Clostridia; order Eubacteriales; genus Evtepia; species Evtepia sp. The sequence continues at coordinate 51,219 of NZ_JBQILM010000006.1, read as the reverse complement.
ATTTGGGACTCCGTCATCCCGATACCCGTGTCATAGACGTCTATGATTAGGTTGATGCCATAGTTCTCCCGCCGGAACCCAACACTGACCCCAACGCCCCCCTCTTCCGTAAACTTAATGGAATTCTCCAGGAGTATCTTCATCACATGGGAAATCTTTTCTGCATCCCCCACCAAGACCGCCGGAATTTTGGGGTCGATGTCGAAGATCAGTTCCAAATGTCGCTTGCTGTTTTGCACCATGATGGA
>NZ_JBQILM010000006.1:0-50961 GCF_056797215.1 Evtepia sp. | reverse complement strand
GGTGATCACATCGTTGAGCACAGATATGATGGTATATGGTGCACTGCTTGCAGCTAAGGTGCCCTCAACAATCTCTGTATAGTCCAGGATTTTGCTGATCTGGTTGGACAGCCGCTTCCCTGCGGTTTGGATCGACTGCACATCCCCCCGGAGTTCCGGGGAAAGCTTCTTGCCCAGCGCCACCTCGCTGATCCCGAGGACCATGTTAACAGGCGTGCGAAGCTCATGGGACACATTGGATAAAAATTCAGCGTTCTGTTGTTCCACTGTTTCCAGCTGCGTAAGGGTTTCAGCATACCACTGCCGCTCTTCTATCCTCCGGTTGATCCGGTACTTTGCGATGGACAGCGCACCTGCTACGATGACCGCCCCCAAGCCCAGGCGTATCACATCCTGTACATCCATGCTGGATGTAATGGTGTGTAAGATCAGGCCATGATATAACAGCTCTACTATGTATAGGGCGGCTATCATATAGAGCGGCAAGGTCTTATCCAGCATGGAAAAAATCAGGAACACGATGCAGGCCACAGCAGGGATATCAAACAGGCTGACGCTGTGTACACCGAAAAAGAAAAAGCCGATCAGCAGCAAGCCCGAACACAAATTTTCATAGAGCGCTTTTGAGCCAATCCGCCCAATGTGGAGAAACCACACCAAGCCATTTCCGATCACAAAAATCGGGACCATCCAAAGCTCCCACGAAAACGCAATGGTGATCAGCATCAGCATCATGCCGACCATGGTGACAACGACAGCCAGAAGCAGATGTTTACTTGTCTGCTTGTCTGCCCTCATTTAAGATCCAGCTCCTTTGCAACACGTTTCAGCAGTTCCTGGGGATAAAAGGGCTTTTTCAGGTAATTCGCCGCCCCCAGCTCAATGGCACGCATGACATCGTCTGCGTCCCCGGATGCCGTCAGGAAGATCACAGGGACATCAATGGGGATCTCTTTCATGTGTTCAAAGGTCTCAATGCCAGACATGGATGGCATGGCAATATCCAAGAGGACCAGATCGACTTTTCTGGTTTTCAGCTTCGTAAGTGCTACTTCTCCGGACTCTGCAAGAAGCACCGCATAGGTCTTCTCCAAAATCTTTTTTGTCCGCATCAAATTCATTTTGTCGTCATCGACAACCAAGATACATTTCGTCAGCATACAGCTTCCTCCTTCTTCACAGTTCAGGGTTTCCCCGCCTATTCTAATATGGCGCAGCGATAAAATCAAGAGCAATCTATCGGCCAAGCACCCCCTATCCCATGTCCAAATATGCCTCCACATCAAAGGGCCGCACCAGCTCATCCTTGCGCAGATACAGCGGATGATGTGGGTGACCTTTTTTACTGCACTTCCCCGCACACAGCCACCGGGCCCCATACTCCTTCCCAATGCGGATCATATCCCCCACACAGTGGCGCAAATAAGGCCGTTTCTCAATGATGGTCCCCCAGGCCGCCCAGACGGCGGGGGCGTAGCCCGCCCCCACCTGCTCCAACACAAAGCGGAACGCCGCCATGTTCTCCCGGTGGAGGGCCTGGTTGCAGACCTGATCCATATCCTCTGGGCGGGTGGCCCGCTGGGCGTAGACATTGAACATCAAGAAGCTGTCGAAGCCGTTGCCTGCGGCAATGCGTTCCACAGATTTCAAGGTGTTGTCCAGATCCCCCGGGGCGGCGGTGGAGGGGTTGATGCCGATACAGATCAGCGGGTTCTCCCCACGGGTGCCCAGGAGGTAACGGTATTCAGCATAGTGGTCGGGGATGTACCACCAGCGGTCCCGGTCATAGTCCTCCTGGGTGGGGACCATGGCCTGTTGAAAAGTCAAAATTTCCAGTTCTTGTGTCTCACAAAGTGGGATGTGCATAGCTGCCTCCTCTGCTGTCCTTCAAAGGGCTTGTGGTTTCTCTGTTAGGGTCCGGCTCCCCTTCCGCAGCATGGCCAGGAGGAGAAGCATCCCCACCCCACCAGTGAGGGTAGCGAATGCCAAAAGGGCGGGGACTCCGGCGTAGTCCAGGAGCAGGCCCCCCACGAAGCTGGCCAAGACATTACCCAGGGTGATGGCCATAGCAAACCACGCCTGGCCCTGGACCCGCTCCGCCTCTGCCACGCTCTCATTGACAAAATAGATGGCTGCCAGGGTATAAAGGGCATAGCCCGTCATCTCAAACACCTGGACCAGATAGGCCACCCCCATATTGGGGGCCACCCACATGCCCAGGGCGTGGAAGAAGAACCCTGTCCCAGATAGCTGCACCCAAAAACGGCTGCTCTTCTTCCCCAGCATCCAGGAGAAGAGGAACATCACCGGCAGCTCCAACAGGGACTGAACGAAAAGCAAATCCCCCATGGCCTCGCTGTCACCCCCCAGGGGCTGGACAATCTGAAAGGTATAAATATTCAAGATATTGTGGCTGATGAACAGGCACACCACCCCAAACAACAGGGGAACCACGCCGTAGTAGTTGGCCACGAACATGCCACCTCGGGGTTCCCTCTGCCCCGCTTTTTTGGGGGCCTCCCGCTCTCCCCGGTCCGCAAAGCGGAAGGCCAGGATAGATAGGAGCAAAATCACGTTCAGCACAGTCAAGGCCACTGGGATGGAAGTCTCCCCAAATTGCAGCACTAGACGCCCACAGAGGGAGGAGACCACCCCATAGAGGATGGACCCGGCACTCCGGGCCACGCCAAAGTTCAGGGGCGTCCCGGCGTCGATACAGGCCATCCCAAGTGCGGAGGTCAGGGGCATGATGAGCTGCACAATGATGAGAAGGAAGGCATACAGCCCCGTTTGGGGCACCTGTCCCGGCAAGAGGGGCAGGGCCACACCGCCGGCGAGAAACAGCACCACCAGCAGGGCAGAAAACTGCCGCAGGGACATCCGCCTCAGCCCGTCCGCCAGCTTGGACACCAGGGGCTGCAACAACGCGGACAGCAGCCCCGAAACACTGATGAGGGTGCCAATCTGGACGTTGGAAAAGTCCCGGGAGAGCAGGTATACGCTGGAAAAGGTGACCACACAGCAGTAGCTGGCCCAATAGCTCCCCTGGATGGCTGTATATTGAGCGGTAGGCCGCAAATTCGCAATACGAAATCTTGCCATTCCCTTCCCTCCTCCTTGAGACGTTTTCCCCATCATACCCCATGCCTATCACTTTTGCAACAAAATTTCCGCAAATTTCCCCTTAAAAATCCTGCAATATGGGGCTTGACAGAGGGGTGATCCTATGCTATCCTTTGAGAAACCGATGAGCAAGAGGAGTACTCTTGAGCGGGAGGGTCCAAGCGAGCTGCGGACGGTGAGAGCGCGGCACCTGACCCCAGGAGGAATGGCCTTGGGAGGGCGAGCTGAACGGGAGGATTCCCCAGTAGGTGAGACGGAGATGGCTGACCGTTACCAGAAAAGCCGGCGTATGATGGTACGCTAAAGTGGGCGCAGTGTGCGCCAAGCCGGGTGGTACCGCAGGAGTTTGTCGCTCTTGTCCCTGCATTTTGCAGAGACAGGGGCGTTTTGTTTTGTCTCTGCACCAAAATCTCTCGAAAAAGGAGCAAGCATCATGAACAACATCCCTTACAAAATCTATCTGGACGAAGCGGAGCTGCCCAAGCAATGGTACAACCTCCGGGCCGATATGAAGAATAAGCCCGCCCCCCTGCTGGACCCCGCCACCCTCCAACCTATGACCGCCCAAGCCCTGAGCGGCGTATTTTGCGAGGAGCTGGTGAAGCAGGAGCTGGACGACACCACTCCCTATATCGACATCCCCCAAGAAATCCAGGACTACTATAAGACCTTCCGCCCCGCCCCCCTGATGCGGGCCTATAACTTGGAAAAAGCCCTGGGCACCCCTGCGAATATTTATTACAAGTTCGAGGGCAACAACACCAGCGGCAGCCACAAGCTCAACTCCGCCATTGCCCAGGCCTACTATGCCAAACAGCAGGGCCTGAAAGGCGTCACCACCGAGACCGGGGCCGGACAGTGGGGCACCGCCCTGTCCATGGCCTGCGCCTACCTGGGCCTGGACTGCAAGGTCTATATGGTCAAGGTCTCCTATGAACAAAAGCCCTTCCGGCGGGAGGTCATGCGGACGTACGGCGCCTCCGTGGTCCCCTCCCCCTCTATGGACACCGCTGTGGGCCGGAAAATCCTCCAAGAACACCCCGGCACTGGCGGCAGCCTGGGCTGTGCCATCTCCGAAGCGGTAGAGGTGGCCACCTCCACCCCCGGTTACCGCTACGTCCTGGGCAGTGTCCTGAACCAAGTTCTGCTGCACCAGTCTGTTATCGGCTTGGAAGCCAAGACCGCCCTGGACAAATACGGCATCAAGGCCGACATCGTCATCGGCTGCGCTGGGGGCGGCAGCAACCTGGGCGGCCTCATCGCCCCCTTTGTGGGGGAAAAGCTCCGGGGTGAGGCAGACTACCGCATCATCGCCGTGGAGCCCGCCTCCTGCCCCAGCTTCACCCGGGGCAAATTCGTCTACGACTTCTGCGACACCGGCATGATTTGTCCCCTGGCTAAAATGTACACCCTGGGCAGCGGCTTCATCCCCGCCCCCAACCACGCCGGCGGCCTGCGCTTCCACGGTATGAGCACCACCCTGAGCCAGCTCTACCACGATGGCTTGATGGAGGCCACGTCCGTGGAGCAAACCGCCGTATTTGCCGCGGCGGAACAATTCGCCCGGATTGAGGGCATTCTCCCCGCCCCGGAGAGCAGCCACGCCATCAAGGCTGCCATAGACGAAGCCCTGCACTGTAAGGAAACCGGGGAGGAAAAGACCATCCTCTTCGGCCTCACCGGCACCGGCTATTTTGATATGTACGCCTATGAGGCGTTCCACGACGGGCGGATGCACGACTATGTCCCCACAGACGAGGACCTAGCCCCAGGCTTCGCCTCCCTGCCTAAAGTTTAACGGTTTCGTCCCGCCTGACAAAAGCCAGAACTCCTTGAACTCACGCAATCGTTACCCCCAGGTAACTATGCCACAAAATTGTGCGTACTTTTACACCCCGGAAGATCTGAAAGATGCGGAGGCCAAGATTCGCTATTTGGAAGAGCTGAAGGCCATTGCCGCCTCCTGCGCCGGCGCGGCGTCCTTCAAAGCCGCGGTCCAGGAACGGTATCCGGCTTACAGCGGGGAAAATTATCTGGACATGACCACAGGATTTTTCTTCCCTTGATTTTACACAAATCCTCCCCCCGGCAAAGCCCGGGGGGAGGATTTATCATGAACAGGTATCCATTGGGTGTAGACTACAACACTCCGGTAATTATAAGCGATCCCTTCTGGACGGCTTACAGCGAAGCCGCCTGTTCCTCTAGCTTCCCGATGAGCGCGGCCAATTTCTCCGCCCGTTCCCGCTCGGCAGCTACCACATTCTCCGGGGCTTTGGAGACAAAGCCGGGGTTGCCCAGCTTCTTTTCCAGCTTGTCCAGCTCGTCCCGGTTCTTCTTCAACTGCTTGGCGATGCGCTCCCGCTCCTTGTCCAGGTCCACCAGTTCCGCCAGGGGCAGGAAGAGACGGGCGGCGTGGGTGATGATCTCCACCCGTCCGGCCTTGGCTTCCTCCCCAGAGGAAGCGGCATCCGCCACGCCCTCCACGGTGACATCACTGGCGTAGCCCAGCCGCTTGAGGAAGGGAATGCCGGCGGTAAAGATGTCCCCCTCCTGGGTCGCGATGGTGAGATGGGCCTTCTTGGAGGGGGGCACGTTCATCTCCGCCCGGCGGGTACGGATGGCCTTCACCGCGTCCATGAGCATCTCCACCGCCTTCTCCTCCTGGGGGAACGCCAAGTCCTCCCGGTAGGCAGGCCAGGACTGCATCATCAAAAAGTCGCCTTGGCAACCGGCCTCATGGGGTAGGGCCTGCCAAATCTCCTCGGTGAGGAAGGGCATGAAGGGGTGCAGCAGCTTCAAAATATCCGTGAGCACGTAGCACAGCACCTTTTGCGCCTGCTCCTTGGCGGCCACATCCTCCCCTTGCAGCCGGGGCTTGGTCATTTCAATATACCAATCGCAATAGCTGTCCCAGATAAAGTCATAAATCTTCTGGGCGGCTACCCCCAGCTCATAGCGGTCCATATTCTCCGTGATCTCCGCCACCACAGTGTTCATCTTGGAGAGAATCCATTTGTCCTCCAACTCCAGCTTCTCCGGCAAGGCGTTCTCCCCGATGGTCAGGTTCATCATCAGGAAACGGGAGGCGTTCCAAATCTTATTGGCAAAGTTACGCATGGCCTCACAGCGCTCGGTGTAAAAACGCATGTCGTTGCCAGGGCTGTTGCCGGTGACCAGGTTGAAACGCAGGGCATCGGCGCCGTACTGCTCGGCAATTTCCAGGGGGTCAATGCCGTTGCCCAGGGACTTACTCATCTTCCGGCCCTTATCGTCCCGGATCAGGCCATGGATGAACACAGTGTGGAAGGGGGGCTTCCCTGTGTGCTCACAGGCGGAGAAGATCATCCGGGCCACCCAGAAGAAGATGATATCATAGCCGGTGACCAGCACGTCGGTGGGATAGAAAAAGTCCAAGTCCTCGGTCTTTTCCGGCCAACCCAAAGTGGAGAAAGGCCACAGGGCGGAGCTGAACCAGGTGTCCAGCACGTCGGGGTCCCGCTCAATATTCTTGGAGCCGCATTTTTCACATTGGGTGGCATCTGTCCGGGAGACGGTCATGTGGCCGCAGTCCGCACAGTACCACACGGGAATTTGGTGCCCCCACCAGAGCTGGCGGGAGATACACCAGTCGTGGACATTCTCCATCCAGTTGGTATACGTCTTGGCGAAGCGGTCGGGGACGAAGCGGGTCTCCCCCTCGTTGACCACCCGCAGGGCCTCCTTGGCCAGGGGCTCCATCTTCACGAACCACTGGGCGGAGATGATGGGCTCCACATCGTTGTGGCAGCGGTAGCAGGTGCCCACGTTGTGCTGGTGGTCCTCCACTTTTTCCAAGAAGCCCAGAGCTTCCAGGTCTGCCACCACGGCCTTCCGGGCCTCATAGCGCTCCATCCCCTCATACTTGCCCCCCAGCTCGTTGACCACACCGTGGTCGTCTAGGACACGGATGGATTCCAGCTTGTGGCGCAAGCCCACCTCAAAGTCGTTGGGGTCGTGGGCGGGGGTCATCTTCACACAGCCAGTACCAAACTCCATCTCCACATATTCGTCGGCCACGATGGGGATTTCCCGGTCCATGAGAGGCAGGATGCAGTGCTTGCCCACCAGGTCCTTGTAGCGCGCGTCGTCGGGGTGGACGGCCACGCCGGAGTCCCCCAGCATGGTTTCCGGCCGGGTGGTGGCCACAATCACGTAGCGCCCCGGCTCGTCCTTGATGGGGTACTTGATGTGCCACAGGTGGCCGGGCTTGTCCACATATTCCACCTCGGCGTCGGAGAGGGCGGTGACGCAGTTGGGGCACCAGTTGATGATGCGGCTGCCTTTATAGATCAAGCCCTTCTCATAAAGGCTGACAAACACCTCCCGGACAGCATGGGACAGCCCGTCGTCCATGGTGAAACGGGCCCGGTCCCAGTCACAGGAGACCCCCAGCTTCTTCTGCTGCTCCACAATACGGGCACCGTACTTGGCCTTCCAAGACCACACCCGCTCCAAGAATTTTTCCCGGCCCAGGTCATAGCGGCTCAAGCCCTCGTTGTTGCGCAAGTCCTCCTCCACCTTCACCTGGGTGGAGATGCCCGCGTGGTCCACGCCAGGGACCCACAGGGCGGCATAGCCCTCCATACGCTTGAAGCGGATGAGGATATCTTGCAGGGTACAGTCCATGGCGTGGCCCATGTGGAGCTGTCCGGTGACGTTGGGGGGCGGCATGACAATGGTATAGGGCTTCTTCTTGGCATCCCGGATACCGGCGAAGCACTTGTTCTCCTCCCACTGGGCATAAATGCGGCCTTCCACCTCTCTGGGGTCGTAGACCTTTGGCAATTCTTTTCTCATGGGTTCCTCCTCATTTGTTCAGCGGCCCAGGGGCCGCGCAGTTTTCAAAATTCCTGGATGGGGAGCTGGGTGTGCTGGCCAATGAAGCTCTTAAAGCCCAGGGCATCCCCCTCGGTAAAGCCTGTCTTTTCCAAAATGACCCCGTGATCCTCATCGAAAAACAGGACGTACCACTGCTCGTCCGCCACCACGGCAAAGACCTGCTCATAGGGGTGGTGGGTCACCCCCGCCTGGGTGGCGCAGGTGAACTCCTCCTCCTCAAAGGCATAGGTACATACCTTCATGGCGCTTTGAAGCTGGCGCTGGGAGGAGCGGAGCTGGTAGGCGTCCCAACGCAGGACCATCAACAGCAGGAAGAGCCCGTAGAGGATGAGCAGCGACCCAGCCAGTTGCCAGCCTTCTCCCTTGTAGCAATAGATGCCCCCCGACAGGAAGGCCACACCGATGATGGCATTGCCGCCCCGGGTACGCCGGGATTTCTCCTTGCGCACGCTGGCCTGAGCCAGGCGGTTCATGGCCGCCAGGGCCCGGCGGTCATAGGTGGTTTGGTTGATGAACAGCGCGTTTTCGTTCATGGTCACAATCCTCTCTGTCCGGGTACAGCAAAAAACGCCCCAGGCCCCCGTAAGGGCTCCAGGGCGAAGAAACTCTGCGGTACCACCTGAGTTCAGGCCAAGGGCCTGCGCTTCTTATCCCGGTAACGGGGGACCGGCCTGCCTTACTCCAAGGTTCGGGCAGGCAGCTCCGGGACGACTTCCCCGCAGCTGGGGGGAGACTCACAGCAACCGTCCCCTCTCTGTACCCCCGCTTGGCGTGTACTACTTCCCTTCCTTGCTTTCATTTAACAGTATAGGGAACATTCTAGTTGTTGTCAAGAGTTAACTATTCCAAATGCCTTAGATCGAAAGTATTATTTTCCTTGTTTATATTTTCTCCTTTCAGCCATATGCTTAGCCGCAAGGGGACTTCCATGTCTCAATCCATCAGACATCAATTCCATAAAAAAAGCATCTTTTTCATAGCACAATCCTTCGAGTTGACTAATTCTTTTGTCCTTCCTCTCTATCTCTTTTTTTAATTGTGGGATTTCATTCTTATCCTTTTTTGATCTGAATAAACTCATTGTATTCAACCCTTTCATGCTAAAATAAACTTTTTACATAAATTGATCAAGGCATTCAACCAATCTTTTCAACACATCATTTTCTAACAAACTCAAATCTATTTTTTATTATTCCCATAATAATCCAATATTCTGGCATTCAATCGTAACCATCTTGTCACAACTATCACATTCATGGTCAATTTCAAAATCTCCTTGAAGTGCAACTATGTTAGAAGAAAAATAGAATCCAGCATTATATTCTCCACAATATGGGCAATACCAATCAACACTTATAAATCCCCCTGTAGAATCAACATCTATTTTAACATTTGACCCTCTTATTCTTTTCATAATTTTCTCCTTGATATTCACGAATTTATTAGCGGTATAGACACAATAATCTTTTAAGATATCATAAAAACTCTAAATTACTGCAGAAAGAGTATCACATATACTCATTTCTGTCAAGTTATATTAGGCATATAGAACAGGTCAACAGCATTTGAAAAAATACTAAGAGAGTTCGGACCATTGAAAGTAGATCACAAACTCTCTCGATTTCCTTCTTTCCTTTTAACCCTGTTACCTTCAGTCCTTCTCTCCCTGCCGTTGAAAAACCAACCCTACTGTGATAAAATAGGAAACATCCCATACGACGAAGGAAAAGAAGGAACAATCCCTATGGTAAACTTTGATTACATGGACTTTGAGCGCCTCAACGGCCCCCCTATGACCCAGGCGCAAATCGACGAATATTTGAACCGCATCGGCCTCAGCGGCCCCGTCTCCCTGAACCTGGCAGGGCTCACCCGTCTCCACCAGGCCCATCAGCGCAGTGTCCCCTTTGAGAACTTGGACGTGTTGGCAGGGCGGCCCATCTCCTTGGAGCGAGAGGCCTTGTTTGAAAAGATCGTCCGGCAGAAGCGGGGCGGGTTGTGCTCAGAAATCAACACCCTATACAACTGGCTGCTCATCTCCCTGGGCTTCCAGGTCATCAGCTACAACGCCCGGATCACCGGCTATGGCAAGATAGAATTTCGCCGCCACCGGGTCCTGGGGGTCAGCCTCAACGGCACCCAATACACCACCGATGTGGGCTCCACCCTGGAATACGCCCGCATCCCTCTGCTGCTCATGGGCAACATCATCCAGGAGGACGGCGCTTGCGAGTATATGTACAAAGAGGACCCCTTTTACGGCTGGGTCCAGTACCAGCGCTGCCCCGGTGAGGACTGGAAGTCCCTCTACGGCTTCTCCCTGGAACCCAACATCGACCTGGACTATGTCACCCCCACCTTTTATTATGCCCATCATCCAGACTCCGTGATGGTCCAGGCCCCCCGGGTATCCATCTACACCCCCGACGGCATCGTGGCCGTGCGGCGGCACTGCTACTTTGAGGAACGCAACGGCCAGGAACAGCTCTGCCGTCCCTTGGAGGACTGGGAAGAGGAAAAACGTCTGCTCCGGGACATCTTCCATCTGCCCACCGAGGGCATCGGTTAAGGCCGGAAATACCCACCATCGGGGCGCAGGTCCCGATCCCGGAAGAGGGCATCCACAGCAAAACGGTAGTCTGCCAGTGATTTGGACTTGCGGATGGCTTTCATATACCGGCTGGGGTCGTCAAACAAGGCGGCGTGGTAAAACCATAGCTCCTTCATTTTCCCCAGCACCGGCCGTTCCCCGGAGAGGGTTTCCCGGTAGGCCTCCAACAGGCGGTCGTGGAAGGTCCGCAGCTCCCCCTTTTCCAGGGGCGCTCCCCCCTGAAGCTGCCGCCCCAGGGCAGGGTTGGCAATCAGCCCCCGGCCCAGCATGAGCCCCGCCACCGCTGGGAACCGCGCCTGGATGGCGGTGCAGTCCGCCGGAGTGTTCAGGTCCCCGTTGTAGCACAGGGGCAGGCCGCTGTGCTCTGCCGTGTAAGCGAACGCCCCCAGGCGCACCGGCTCCCGGTAAAAGTCCTGGCGGACCCGGGGGTGAATGATAAGCAGCCGGATGGGATAGCGGTCAAAGATTTCCAGCAGAGTTGTCCACTCCTTTTCATCCTCCCAGCCCACCCGGGTTTTTACCGAGAGCTGGATATCCGGGGCGGCGTCAAAAACCCTTTGAAAAAAGGCGTCCAGGCGCTCCGGCTCCCGGAGGAACCCCGCCCCCTTGCCCTTGGCTGTCACGGTACCGGAGGGGCAACCAAGGTTCCAGTTGATCTCCCGATACCCCAACGTCTCCAGGCCTTTTGCGGCGGCGAGGAAATCCTCTGCCCGGTTGGTGAGCAGCTGTGGGACCAGGGTAAGGCCGTGGTTGTGCTCCGGCTGCAGGTCTGCAAGGCCCTTGTTGGTCAAGGGGCTGTCCCCGGTGGGGGCAAAGAATGGGGCATAATAGGCATCCAGGCCGGGGAACATAGCATGATGGATGCTCCGGTAGACCCAGCCGGTGATCCCCTCCAAGGGGGCAAATGAAATCTTCATAAGCATTCTCCCAAGCAATGGCATATAGTGTCAATAGGGCCCTGATACCACCTCAGGGCAAAACAACCGCTACATAATTTTTAGAGGAGGTAAACAAGATGGCAGAATGGAAAAACCTTGGGGAAAAGGCAAAGAACCTAACCCTCACCGGCCTGGGCAAGGCCAAGGACCTGGGCGAGAGCGCCAAGCTGAACCTGGACAATGTCTCCGAAGAGGAGAACAAGAAGAAGGCCTATGCCGAGATCGGCAAGTGCTTCGTGGCCGCCAACCCCGTGCCCCCAGAGGGCTACGAGTTCTGGTACCGCCAACTGGAAGAGGCCAACGCCAAGATTCAAGCCAACAACGCCCGGCTCTCTGAGTTGAAAGAGCCCATCTGATTGTTCCATCCCGGAAAGAGGCGCGTCGCAGAATAGCTCTGCAACGCGCCTCTTTTTTTGTCCTCTGACCGGCCTCAGATGATCCGCCGGGCTGCGTAGTAATGGTTGGTGTAGTAGGTAGAGTTCAAGTCGCTGATGATCACGCCGGTGGTAGACGTGGAGGCGTGGATGAACTTTCCGTTGCCGATGTAAAGCCCCACATGGCTCACCGTGTTGCCATCCCGGGAGAAGAGGAGCAAGTCCGCAGGCTGAAGCTGGGACTTGTCCACCGGGACACCGTTGCGCAGCTGGTCCCTGGACGAGCGGTTCAGGCGGTAGCCGAAGTGTTTGAACACGTAGGAGGTGAAACCGGAACAGTCAAAGCTGTTGGGGCCCGCTGCACCGTACACATAGGGGTAGCCCTTGAACTGAAGGGCATAGTTGACAATCTCCTGGGCCTTGGTGCCGTCGTACTCGGAGTCCGTCAGGCCGTCGTTGGTGTCCCCACCACCGTTGATCAAATCATCCACAGTCTTTTCCAGGATGAATTCTGCGGAGACGTAGCCGGTACGGCCGTTGCAGGCAATCTGATACCAGCCATCCACCTTGCCGGTGATGGCGAACAGGTTCCCGTCGTTGACAGTACACAGGATGGGATAGGTGGTGCCGGGGCCCTGGCGCACCCGCAGGGGGTCGCCACCGGCGTTCACGCAGGCAAACACCACGTCCTCCGGGTTTTTGGCCGTAACGGTGGCGCTGGTCTCCTGGCCGTTCTGATCCTGGTAGACCACCTGGAAGCTGCCCTGGGCCTGATCCCCAGTCACAGTGATGGGGCTGGTACCGTTGCCCTGGGCCTGGACGGCGGAAGCGGGCTTGTCCGTGCCCACCTGGATGGCAGAGCCGCTGCTTTGGGCCCGCTGGGCTGCCTGGGCAGCGATGATTTCACTTTCCGACGCCATCCCCTCGTCCCCTGGCGCGGCCAGGGCAGTGACGGAGAGGAGGGAGACGGCGGCCAGGGTGCAGGCCGCCACTCTCCTGCTGAATTGTGCAAGTCTCATTTGTGGCACCTCCCTTAGCGTGCGGCCAAGGCGCGCTCCAACCAGACAGAGGCAATGTCAATGGCCGCGTACAGGCTGTCCTTTTCGCTGCGCTTGACCACCCGGTCCCGGCTCTTCAAATCCGGGTCCGTGAGTTGGAGCTGGATGTTCACCTTGGTGGCCACCTTCAGGTCGCCCACCGGCTTGGTCTCCTGGATCTGCAACAGGATGATGTGAGAGTCGGCCATGTCGCCGTAGTAGATCAGATCGTCCTTCCGACGAAGGGGATGACCCTTATAAGTAAGGGGAATGGATTCGTTTGCCATAAAAACCTCCTGGTTGGGTGATGAAAGGGAATGCCAGCCTATAGGTGCAGGCTGACAGCAGGGCATTTGCCCTGTTCATAGATACTTCAATATACCATGGACGGCCGGGATTGTCAAATTCTTTTGCCTTGCCAGCAGAGGCCAAGGGCCGGCTATCCCTCTAGCAGCCGGCCCTTGGTCTGTTCAGTCCATTCCCCGATAGGGGTTCAACGTGATGTTCACCACCCCGCAGAGGATGCCCCCCACGGCAAACACCCACCAAGTAGTCCCCCACAGATGCAGGGCCAAGCCCAGCCCCACATAAACCGCCGTAACAGTGACCATCAGCCCCCCGCATATCATGCTGATGAGCCCCTTGCGAGCCTTCACCTCTGGGGTGGGGTTGTTCTCTCGGTTATACTTCTCCACATTATACTTCTCGCTTTGCAGACCGCCGTAGACAAAGGTCGTCACCGCCCCTGCCACAATGGCCAAAAACACCGCTGCCATCTGGTCCCCATAAAATTCCTCCTCTAAGAATTGCTCCCCCAGAGTCAGCAGCACCACGCCAAAGAGAATGGCCCCCACGCCGCCGGAGATGAGCCACACGAATTTTCTCTGAAAGGCGCTGCGTTGTTTCGGCGTATAGAAATCCACAATGGTGGGGTGCTCCTTACAAAAGGCGCTATATTGGATGCCGCTGGCCACCATCACCACCACTGACACCGTCACCACCAGCAGGAACAGGGCACAGCTCACCGCCTCCGACACGCCGTAGGCATCCAGAAAGCCCTGCAGTGCCACCCCCAGGAGAATGGCCCCCACGGAGAGGGCGATGCGCCAAGAAAAGACATCCATAAATCGGTCATACTGGGCAGTGTCCCCCTCCCTGCTCTTCTCCACACTGCCCCGGAGCAGCGTATCCAGGTCCACATCGTAGCGGTCGCACAGGCGCAGCAGCGTTTCCATCTCCGGAAAGCTCTGGCCCCCCTCCCATTTGCTCACAGATTGCCGGGAAACTTCCAGCTCCTCGGCCAACTGCTCCTGGGTCATCCCCGCCTTGGTGCGAAGGAATTGTAGATTGTCGGAAAATGCCATATCCATGTACCTCCTGTACTGTAATCTTGCCCTATCATACCTGGGCAGGGTCCGCAACGCCAGCAATTCCTTGTTGCGTTTGGATATTTCCATGTCGCGTTGCGGTTGCGCGGGGCCATTTCCCTCTATTTCTGCCAGGGCTGCAAGCTCCGCTTCAGTATCCGCCCTGACCAAGCAAGACAGCCTGCAAATCCCCTTGCCAGGGGATACCTTGGTAATAAACTGCATTTTATTTTCAATTTATGGCAAATAATGATTGATTCTTTCGCTGATTTGTATATAATATACATATATCCAAACGGAAAAGGAGGTTTTTCCCATGCCTAGAAAACCGAAAGGCACAGCGAAGCCCATCGCCAAAACATCCGCTCGGATGTCCCGTAAGGCTGCGCTCACTCCCACGCAACTGGAAAAAGTGGACGCTTACTGGCGCGCATCCAACTATCTCTCTGCCTGCCAGCTTTATCTACTGGACAACCCTCTGCTGAAAGAGCCCCTGCAGCCCGAACATATCAAGAAGAAAATCGTCGGCCATTGGGGCACCGTACCCGGTCAGAACTTCATCTATACCCACCTCAACCGGGCCATCGTCAAGTATGACCTGGACATGATTTACCTCTCCGGCCCCGGCCACGGCGGCAACGCCATGGTGGCCCAGACCTATATGGAAGGGGTATACAGTGAAGTCTATCCCAACATCAGCCAGGACCTGGAAGGGATGCGCCGCCTCTTCAAGCAGTTCTCCTTCCCCGGCGGCATCCCCAGCCATGTGGCACCGGAAACCCCCGGTTCCATCCATGAGGGCGGCGAGCTGGGCTACTCCCTGGCCCATGCTTTCGGCGCAGTGTTCGACAACCCCGACCTCATCGCCGCCTGCGTGGTGGGGGACGGCGAGGCGGAAACCGGCCCCCTGGCCACCGCCTGGCACTCCAACAAGTTCCTCAACCCCGTGGGGGACGGGGCAGTGCTGCCCATCCTCCACCTGAACGGCTTCAAAATCCACAACCCCACCATCTTCTCCCGCATCTCCAAGACGGAGATGGAGGACTTCTTCCGGGGCTGCGGCTGGGAACCCCGCTTCGTGGAGGGGGATGACCCCAAGGACATGCACCAGAAGATGGCCTCTGCCCTGGACTGGGCCATTCGGGAGATCAAGCGCATCCAGGCCAATGCCCGGGTCAGCGGCGAGGAGGCCCGGCCTGCTTGGCCCATGATCGTCCTGCGCTCCCCCAAAGGCTGGACCGGCCCCAAGGAAGTGGACGGCCAGGTGATCGAGGGCTCTTTCCGGGCCCATCAGGTGCCCATCGACATGTCCAAGCCGGAGCACCTGGGCCTGCTGGAACAGTGGCTGAAGAGCTACCGTCCCGAAGAGCTCTTCACCGACGACGGCAAGCTGGTCTCCTCCCTCCAGGAGCTGATCCCCCAGGGGGACCGGCGCATGGGTGCCAACCCCCACGCCAACGGCGGCAAGCTCCTGCGGGAACTGCGCCTGCCGGACTTCCGCCAGTACGGCATCGACATCCCCTCCCCCGGCGCGGTGGAGGCCCAGGACATGCTGGTACTGGGTGAGTTCGTGCGGGATATCGTAAAGGAAAACGAGGCAGCGAAAAACTTCCGGGTCTTTGGCCCCGATGAGAGCAAGTCCAACCGCCTCACCCCCATGTTCGAAGCCACCAACCGGGTCTGGAACGCGGAGACCGGCCCCAACGACGAATTTTTGGGCCGCAGCGGACGGGCCATGGACGCCATGCTCTCCGAGCACATGTGCGAGGGCTGGCTGGAAGGCTATCTGCTCACAGGCCGCCACGGCTTCTTCAACAGCTATGAGGCATTCATCCGCATCGTGGACTCCATGTTCGCCCAGCACGCCAAATGGCTGAAAACCTGCAATGAGCTGCCTTGGCGGCAGAGCATCGCCTCCTTGAACTATATCCTCTCCTCTAACGTCTGGCAGCAGGACCACAACGGCTTCACCCATCAGGACCCCGGTTTCCTGGACCATGTGGTGAACAAAAAGGCCGACGTCGTGCGCATTTACTTGCCCCCGGATGCCAACTGCCTGCTCTCCTGCTTCAACCATTGCATCGCCAGCCGGGACTATGTCAACGTCTTGGTAACCTCCAAGCATCCCCGGCCCCAGTGGCTGACCATGGAACAGGCGGTGAAGCACTGCACCCAGGGCATCGGCATCTGGCAGTGGGCCTCCAACGACCAAGGGGAAGAACCCGACATCGTCCTGGCCTGCTGCGGCGAGACCCCCACCCTAGAGACCTTGGCCACCGTCACCATCCTCCGGGAGCACTTCCCCGATGTGAAGGTCCGGGTCATCAACGTGGTGGATCTGATGCGCCTGCAGTCCGACAGCCAGCATCCCCACGGCCTGTCCGACCAGCAGTATGACATGCTCTTCACCAAGGACAAGCCCATCCTCTTCACCTTCCACGGTTACCCGTCCCTCATCCATGAGCTGACCTACCGCCGGAAGAACAAGAACCTCCACGTACGGGGGTATATCGAAGAGGGCACCATCACCACCCCCTTCGACATGCGTGTGCTGAACAACCTGGACCGTTTCCATCTCGCCATGGATGTGGTCAACCTCCTGCCGGAGAAGTTGGGCACCCGGGGTGCTTTCCTCATCCAACAGCTTCAGGACAAGCTGGTGGAGCACAAGCAGTATATCGCCGAGTACGGGATGGACCTGCCAGAAATCCGCGATTGGACGTGGAGCGACGGCAGCGCCGAATAACCAACCCTGTCTCATCGGCCCGTGTTTCCTCCAAAATACACGGTTGTACAACAAAAAGGCCAAGTCGCCCTTCCGGGCAGGCTTGGCCTTTTTCTCATACCTCCAACAGCGCCTTCCCATTCAACACCGCCTCCACCAGGGTGTCCCCCTGGTAGGATAGCTTTAAGGAGAAGAAAGGCACGTCCTGACGGAGCAGATCCAAAAAGATCTTGTCCCCCGTCCAAATGGGCAGGTCACAGACCTTATCTATGTCCACCCACTCCAAATCCCCCTCATCGCAGGGGAGTAGCTCCCCCTCCCAGGCGTCGGCGGTGAAGAGGTGCATATACTCCGTGGTCCAGCGGTCGGAGACGAAGGTGACCAGCCCCCGGTAGGCATAGTGGGTCAGGGTCAACCCCGTCTCCTCCTTCACCTCCCGGAGCAAGCATTCCTCGGGGCTCTCCTTGTCCTCAAACTTGCCCCCTACACCGATCCACTTCTCGTGGTTGATATCGTTCTCCTTCTTCACCCGGTGGAGCATCAGGTATTGCCCCTCCCGCTGGATATAGCACAGGGTTGTGTTCCACATATCCCTCACCCCTCAGTATTCCTTGGCGAAGCGGTCGTAAATGTTGCGCACCTCCCCATCGATGCAGCGCATGGCCTCCGCCCGAATGGCCTTCGGCACGCCGTAAAAGGCCGCCGCCACCCCACCGGTGATGGTGGCAATGGTATCGCTGTCGCCCCCAATGGAGATGGCCCCCCGGATGGCGTCCTCAAAGTCCTCCGCCTCAAAAAAGGCCTCTAGGGCTTGGGGGACACTGCCGGCACAACTGGTGTCCTGGGTATAGTCCTTGCGAATCTCGTCCAGGGTGAAGTCCAGGCGGTAGTAGCGGGTCACATGATCCCGGATGGTCTCCTTGTCCTCCCCTGTCCGGGCCAGATACACCGCCCCGGCCACAGCCAGGGCCCCGGCAATGCCGTCGGGGTGGTCGTGGGTCACCTCCGCGGAGGCTTTCGCCAGGGCTAAGCACTCCGGCAGGCTCTCCGCCACCCAGGCCACCGGGGAGACCCGTGCGGCACTGCCGTTTCCATAGCTGTTGTAGGGCTTGGGGTCGTCGCTGAGGAGCCAGCGCTCAAAGCGGGGGCCAAAGGCGAAACCCAGGTAGTGGTGACCCAGCCGCCGCAGCTCCCCCACCAGGTCGGTTTTGAACTGCTCCAAGTCCACCTTCCAGTCCTCCATAAGCAGGGCAGATGCCACCGCCGCCGTGAGGACGCTGTCGTCCGTCATACAGCTGCTGCGGCGAAAGAGGGGGAAATTTTTACTTTTCAGGTTCTTCCATTCATAGGGGGAACCGACAATATCACCAATGAGTGCTCCCAGCATGGTTGTGTCTCCCTTCTGTTGCTCGTTGTTCTCTCCGGCGCGTTCCGCCGCCGGACCTGTCTTGTCCCTTATTATACCCCTATTTTTCCCGTTTGCCAAGGCGGAGAAACAGAAGGGAAGCGCCAAGCAACGCCTTCGGGGAACCTTCCTGTTATTTCTGGGATGTCCCAGCCCCCACCGGGGCCTTTTTCCACCCCACAGCATAGCCCACGGCCATGATGGCCAGGCATACCGCCATGCCAAGGAACAGCGGGGCAAAGGGCAGGGCCAGGAAGTTCCCCACCAGCACGGCAATGGGCCCAGCGATGATGGCCGCCAGGGCAAAGCGACCGGGAATTTTCCCTTGGAACCACAGTCCGCCGCACAGGGGCAGAAATACCACCGCCCCCCGCAAGCCCATGGAGAGGAATCCAAAGTCGTTGATCATAGCCCCCGGCACCAGGATGGCCACCACCGCCGCCGCCGCCAGAATCACAAGAATGGTAGTCCGGGTGACCACCAGGTTGGTTCCGGACTCCCGCACCCGGGGGCTTTTCCGGGCAAAGATATCCGTCACCAAAATGGAGGCCATGCCCAGGGCCAGGCCAGAACCGCCCCCTACCACGGTGATGAAAAGGGTCCCCAGCACCACGCCCCCCAGGAGCTTGGGCATGAAGTGTACCACAAACACCGGGAACACCTGGGAGGTGGAGGCGATTGGAATCATCCCTGACGGCACCGCCTGTCCCGCAGCCTGAAGGGCCGCCACCTCGTCGGCAGTGATACAATGGCCCCGCATATACAGCCCAATGAGGATACAGGCCACCCCGATGGGGGGGATAAGGACTGCACTGAGCAGGGCCCCCTTCTTGGCCGCCCGATCTGTTTTGGCAGACCAGATGGCTTGGGCGTAGGTCTGGGTGGAGAGCACCCCCAGAAGCAGGGACAGGCAGGAGCCCAAATCCTTGGAGGCCCCTCGGGAGAACAGGGAGGTAAAGCGCTGGTGGACTGCCTCTGCCCCCTGCAAGCCGCTCAGCTCCCCCAGGGGGCTGCTGGCCAAGAGGGCCTCCAAGGTCTCCAACACGCCGTCATAGCCATTGGCCAGGCCGTAAACCAGGATACCCCCCACAATGGAGGACACATACAGCAGGATCAGCTTGGCCACCCCACCCATGCCTGCCCCCCACATACCCCCAAAGATCACGTAAAAGGCCATCAAGGCAATGGACAGCAGCGCCGCCACCAGATGGTTCAGGGGGAATATGGTGATGAGCAGGGCTGTGGCAGAGAGCACCTGGGCCACCACACTGATGAAAATACCGATAGAACAAAAGATACTCCCCAAAGTCTCTGCCTTGGGGCCGTACTCTTTGGAAACGATTTGTAATAAGGTGGCGCATCCGCTGCGGCGGTAGGGGGCTGCAAAGCCCAAGGCCAAGACCAGGCAGCCGATGCCGGACCCCAGGGTGAACCACCAGGCGGACATGCCAAAGGAAAAGGCCAGCTGTGCGGTGCCGATGGTGGCCTGTCCGCTGACCAGGGTGCCCATGATAGCCCCACAGACGATCCAGGCCCCGGCCTTTCCTCCCCCATTGGAGAAGTCCTCCCCAGAGCTGACCTTCCGGCCAGAATAGATACCAATCCCAATGATGAGAAAAACAGTGGCCAGGAGGCCAGCCACATGCAGGACACTGAGGGCCATACTCTCTCTTCCTCTCTCGATCTACAGGGTAACTCCCACGTTCTTTCCAAAAAACTATAGCACCAGTGATTCACCCTGTCAAGCGCTGGGAAGGATTGACAGGGCCAATCCCCCAGGGTATACTGGTGGCATTCTCGAAAATTTCCCAAGATGCAAAAGGAGGCACCGTATGTTTATCTTCAATCTAACCTATATCAAACCCATAGAGGAACTGGAAAAAGTCCTGCCCCGGCATTTCCAGTACCTAGACCAGCACTACCTGACCAGGGAATTTATCTGCTCTGGCCGGAAAATCCCCCGCACCGGTGGAATCATCCTGTGCAACTGCTCCACCAGGGAAGAGGCCGAGGCCCTCATGGTCCAGGACCCCTTTTATGTGGAGGGAATCGCCCAATATGAGCTCATCGAATTTGAACCCTCCAAGGCCTTGGAGGATTTTCGGGCTGTGATTTCTGGAGAACTGTAAACAAAACCGCTTTCAGCCCCGGTACAGAACACCCGTATATCAGCAATGCTTCCCTCTTCCCACTAAAAGAGATATATTTGTAACTTTTTCTTGACATCGCTTTCTGAACGTGATATATTTATCCCATTAAGAGATAAATATATCACTTCAAGGAAGGTGCCTCTATGATGAACAAAAGGAAACCGCCTCGGATAGCTCTCCTGCTGGGCGTGGCCTGCGCCGTCCTCCTGGCCCTGGCCTCCTGGTATTCTGTCCAGTACAACGACGCCCGCCTGGTGGCCCCCACGGACCTCTCCACCTACGTCTTTCGTCCCCAAGACCTGCCCATGCTCCTAGCCGCGCTCTTTCTGCTTCTGTATGTGCTGGGCCTCTCTGTCTGGCTGATCCGGGGCATCTGGGCGCGGAAGCGGCGGGGGCAAACCGCCCAGACCACCCGCAGCCTGAACCCAAAGCTGGGCTTCCTGGGACTGTTGGGCTTTCTGGGCTTCCTGGGATTCTGGTCTTACCCCACCCACCAAGATGTAACCCCCTTTTTCTTCTTCCTCTTCTTCGGCTTTTTCGGCTTCTTCTATGAGGGCAAGCTCTCTAACACGTTCATGGACGAACGCTTTCGGGAAAACCGGATGCGGGCGGAATACACCGCTATGAAGATCGGGTTCTCCATCCTCTTCCTGTCTGCAATCCTCCTCAGCCGGGGGAAACTGCTGGGCAGCTTGGAGTATAGTTTCATCGCCCTATCCATCGTCCTCTCTCTGGTGTTGGGGCTGGTGCTCTTTTTGCAGGAATACCTTCTCTACCGCTACGATCACAGCGACAGCGAGGAATAAGCCATGGCGGACTTTGTGTGCGAGCTGAAAAAATACCGTCAGTTGAAGGGGCTGACCCAGGAGCAGCTGGCCCAGCAGGTGGGGGTGCGGCGGGAGACTATCATGCGTCTGGAAAAAGCCCAGTACAACCCCTCCCTGAAGCTGGCCATCGACATCTCCCGGGCGGTAGAGGCCCCCATTGAGGAAATTTTTATCTTCGCATGAGTTTGGAAAGGAGTATGCCCCATGAATTTTTGGAAAATGAACGGCGCAGGTAATGATTTTATCATTTTGAACAATATGGAGGGGACGCTGCCCCCCTCTGCCCTCCCCCTGCTGGCTCAGGCCCTCTGCACCCCCCACCTGTCCCTGGGCGCGGATGGGCTGATGGTGGTGGAGCCCTCTGACCGGGCTGACTTCAAGATGCTGTTTTTCAACAGCGACGGTTCCGTGGGGGAGATGTGCGGCAACGGCGCCCGCTGCATCTGCCGCTACGGCTATGAGATGGGCCTCTCCGGGACGGAGCAGGTCATTGAGACCACCGCAGGCATCGTCACTGGGACGCGGATAGACCAGCGGCACTACCGCATCCGCCTCAACGACCCCACCACCGTTCACCTTCAGGAGACAGCGGTGGTCAATGGCAAGGCCTATCCCCTGGCCTATGTGGAGCTGGGAAACCCAGGGCTCCCCCACGCCGTGGTCCCCTATCCTGGCTTGGCCCAGGCAGACCCGGCAGCGCTGTTCCAGTTGGGACGGGCGCTGCGGTATCACCCAAACTTCCCCAAGGGGGCCAATGTGAACTTCTATGAAATCACCGGCCAAGATCAGGTCTTGGAAAAAACCTATGAGCGGGGGGTGGAGGACTTCACCCTGGCCTGCGGCACCGGCACCGGGAGTGTGGTAACTGTGCTCACTCTGTTGGGACAGGTCAGCGGACGAAACGTCCAAGTAACCATGGGCGGCGGTGTCCTCACGGTGGATGTGGACCGGAAGGATGAACAGGTCCAAAACCTCTGGCTCACCGGCCCCACCAACATTGTGGCCAAGGGGGAGATTTTTGACGAGGAATTGCCCAGCTTCTGAATTTCCCACGCAAAAAGGCTTTTCGGAATAGACCGAAAAGCCTTTTTGTGGTATACTACTAGGAAACCAGTCGGGGCAAGCTCACAGCTCCCGCAAGGCCTCCACCAAAGCGGTCTTTTCTGCCGCCTTGCCGTCCTTGCGCTTGAGGACCCGGGCAGGGACGCCGGCCACCACTGTGTCCGGTGCCACATCACTGACCACCACCGCGCCGGCGGCCACCACGGCCCCCTTGCCGATGCGGCAGCCCTCCAACACCACGGCGTTGGCCCCGATCATCACGTCGTCCTCTACCACCACGGGGACCGCACTGGCGGGCTCCACCACCCCGGCCAGGACCGTTCCCGCGCCGATGTGGCAGTTCTTCCCCACAATAGCCCGGCCACCCAGGACCGCGCCCATGTCGATCATGGTCCCCGCACCGATGACGGCCCCGATGTTGATCACCGCGCCCATCATGATGACGGCGTTGTCCCCAATCTCAACCTTCTCCCGGATCACAGCCCCCGGCTCGATGCGGGCGTTGATCCCCTTCATATCCAGCAGGGGGATGGCGGAGTTGCGGCAGTCGTTCTCAATGACCACCTTGTCCAGGTCCCCGGCCTGGGCCTCCAAAACGGGGGCAATGTCCTTCCAGTCCCCAAAGATGATCTTGCTCTCCCCACAGGGGAAAACGGTGGCATTGGGGAAGTCCACGGGGCGTTTCTCCTGGACAAAGACCCGGACGGGGGTTTTCTTCTCTGCTGTTCGGATGCGTTCAATGATTTCCTGTGCGTCCATACTGGGTTCCTCCTTTTGTTTGGCCTACAGGCAACAAATAAATCATGCAAAAGTATACCATCTCTCCTGCATAAATGCAAGAAGAAGGGAGCCATCATGTCCGTGATCACCCACCGCCGGGCACTCCACCAGATCCCTGAACTGGACCGGGAGTTGCCCAAAACCCTACATTACCTACAAAGCATTCTGCAACCCCTGGGCTGTGCCCTGTCCAGTCCCATCCCCGGCGCCCTGTGCGCCTTTTTCGATTTTGGCCAGCCTGCCGCCATTGCCTTTCGCAGCGACGCAGACGCCCTGCCCATTCAGGAGAACACCGGCCAGAAATTTGCCTCCCAGCACCCTGGTAGGATGCACGCCTGCGGCCACGACGGCCACATGGCCATGCTCTTGGACCTGGCCCAATGGCTGAGCCAGCAGGCCCAGCTTCCCCACAATGTCCTCCTGGTCTTTCAGCCTGCGGAGGAAACCACCGGAGGAGCCAAGGACCTGTGCCAGAGCGGCCTGTTCACCCAGCACAATGTCCAGTGTATCTTCGGGATGCACCTGTGGCCTGACCTCCCCGCCGGGGTCATCGCCAGCCGGAAAAACGAGCTGATGAGCCGTTCTTGTGAGGTCAGCGTGGAAATCACCGGCCGTTCCAGTCACATCGCCAAGGCAGAGGAGGGCATCGACGCCCTGGCCGCCGGGATGGAATTTTACCGTCGGGCGGTGGCCCTAGAGCAGGCACTCCCCCCCCAGGTATTCCGTCTGCTGAAATTTGGACGGATGGAGAGCGGCACGGTGCGCAACGCCGTCAGTGGGAAAACTGTCCTTCTAGGGAGCCTGCGGGCCTTTCAGGACGATAGCTTTTTCCAGCTCCGGGACGGGCTGCAAGCCATCGCCCAGGCAGTGGCCCAGGAGAGCGGGTGCACCGTGTCTGTCCACACCAGCGACGGCTACCCCGCTGTTTGGAATCCCCCCGACCTCTACGACCAGGTCCGTGCCTGTGGGCTGGATTTTGAGGCATTGGACAAGCCGGTGATGATTGCCGAGGATTTCTCCTGGTATCAGCGCCAACTGCCGGGGCTGTTCTTCTTCCTGGGTACCGGCCCCTCCCCTGCCCTCCACGCCAACGATTTCCACTTCGACGAGGATATCTTACAGACAGGGGCAGACTTTTGGAAGGCCCTGGCCCAGCGCTTCCAGGGCTTCGTCCCCACTGGCAGCCCATAATTTTGTGGCTTTATTTTTGATATGATGCAGCTGCAACA
Source organism: Evtepia sp. (assembly GCF_056797215.1). Classification (NCBI taxonomy): domain Bacteria; kingdom Bacillati; phylum Bacillota; class Clostridia; order Eubacteriales; genus Evtepia; species Evtepia sp. The sequence goes on along the minus strand of NZ_JBQILM010000006.1, from coordinate 26,452 downwards.
GAAATTTCCCCTCGTTTCTGCTATCCTGAGAGAACAAAAGCATGTAAGGGCGCAGGATCGGATTCGTCTTTTTGATTCAATCGTATGTTTCATTTCATTTTACAATCTTTTTTCTAGGAGGAACTTCCCCATGACTGAGCTTTTGAACCGCAACCTTCTGTCCCTGAACCCCCATGACCCCCAGCGTTTTGTGGCGCTGGCAAAGGACACCGAGGACTGCCTCCTGCTCACCCTCAGTGAGCCCGACTTTGGCATCTCCGACGTGGTGCGCACCAACATCCCCAAGTCCCTGGAAATCGGCCGGACCCACTATATCCCCACCACCGGAGACGACAGCATTCGCGTGGCTATCGCGGACTTTGAGCGCCGCACCATGAACCTGGACTATAGCCACGACGAGGTCATCACCACAGTGGGCGGCACCGAGGCCCTGTTCCTGGCCCTTCAAGGCACCCTAAACCCCGGCGACGAGGTCATTATCCCCCGCCCTGCCATCGACCTCTATGAGAACATCACCCGCCTCTCCGGCGCCACCCCTGTGTTCCTGGACACCACCGAGGACAGCTATCAAATCCAGGGTGAGAAACTCAACACCTTGGTCACAGACAAGACCAAGGCCATCGTCCTCAACTCCCCCAACAACCCCACCGGCACCATCCTCACCGCTGAGAGCCTCCAGGCCGTGCGGGACGCCGTGGCTGGAAAGCCCATCTTCGTAATCTGCGACGATGTGTACAACCGGGTGGTCTATGAGGGAACCTGCCCCTCCTTCGCCGCCACCTACCCGGAGCTGAAGGAGCAGACCCTGGTGGTCCAAAGCTTTAGCAACTCCTACGCCATGGCCGGTTTCCGCATGGGCTACCTCCTGGGCGCCAAGGCAGTCATTGAAAAGCTGAGTTTCCTCCACACCGCCACTGTGAACTCCGTGGTGGCATTCAACCAGGATGCCGCCATCAACGCCCTCCACTCCGACATTATGGGTATGGTCTGGGCCTATGACTCCCGGCGCAAATTCATGGAGGAGAAGCTCACAGCCCTGGGCCTGGACTATGTGGCCCCCCAGGGAGCCTTCTATATCTTCCCCTCCATCCAGAAGTTCGGCCTGGACTCTGAGACCTTCTGCACCCGCATGATCCAGGAGGCCAAGGTGGCCGTGCTGCCCGGCAGCTGCTACGGGGCTGAGGGCTACGTCCGCATCTCCTACAGCGCCCCCATGGGCAACCTCCGCGCCGCCATGGTCCGTTTCGAGAACTTCATCAAGTCCCTGTAAGAAACCTCAACACAAAAAAGCTGTCTCACGCTTGATGCGTGAGACAGCTTTTTTACTGTTTGATTGTGTGGCGCACTCTCCGCAAACCATGCAAGTCTTGCTTAATAGCAGAAGTAGCTTGTGCTAGAGAACCAGCCGCTGTTAAAGTACACGCTCTTCCACACGCCCTTGCCCTGGGTGAAGTTGGCCTGGAACACCACGTTGGAGGGCATAGCCACCCGGCCCATCATGGCTTTCTTGGCGGCAGTGACACTGCTGGCATAATTGATGGAACTGGCATTCTTGGCGGCCTGTGTGGATTCCACTGTGGCGTACTTCCCGGCATACTGGCCAGGCTGGGTGATTACGCCCCGGATGCTGTTGGGGAAGCGGCTGTCCCCCACCCGGTTGAGCACCACCTGGGCCACATACTCCCGGAGCTGGTCGGTGGTGCTGCCCGCCTCATAGTAGACAGCAGTGGCCAGGATGCGGATATCCTCATCGGTATATTTCGCCAGCCGGTTGTAGGCGGCGATCTCCTGCTGGGCCTCGTTCCAGGTGGCCTTGGCAGTCTGAATGTAGGCACTGCTCTCCTCATACCCCATCTGGCGCATGGCCTGGGCGGCCTCATGGGCCTGGGCCTGCACGGTGCGTTGCTCGCTGATCACCGCCATGCAGGTGGTATAGTTGCTGTCCGCGGCGGCGGCCGCAGGGAGCATGGCTGCCACAAGGGTCAAGCTGAGGACGGCTGTTGTCAAAAACTTCTTCATCACGAAAACTCCTATCAACGCGAAGAGGCGCACTCGCCATCGCTTACACAAACGCCAGTGCGGACTTGGCAGGCATCGCCAAGGCTAAGCGGCGGCAAGGTCCAGGCCCCTCCTGGTCCTATGGTTCGGCCTGCTCTGTTTTTATCGCAGGTTCGTTTTGGCGCTTGCAGGGCCGATTATACAGGATGTTTTCCGTGATTTCAAATCCACCAAATTCGCGAATTTTGCGATTTTTCTTTGTGGATTTTGTTTAGAGTAACCGAAGTCCTCTGCCCTTTTTCTTGTGATTTTAGGCAGAGTGTCTCTAAATTGTTTTTCTTTGTTACCCTTTTGTTAATAAAATGGCTCCATTTTGTTATCCTTGAACAAAAATACCACCAAGCTGACAGGGGTCAGACAGGCCTTTCCCAGGAATACTCCTTGTGTATCAAGGGGTTTGGACTTCGTCAAAATGCACTTGGCAAAATGACGAAAAATTAAAATTCGCTGAAATTGGGCTTGCGGCGCTCCAAAAAGGCAGTCATTCCCTCCTGTTTATCCTGGGTGGCGAAGAGCAGGCCCAGCAAATCCTGCTCCTTGGAGCAGCCACTTTTCATGTCTGCGCTCATGCTGACGTTGATGGCCTGCTTGGCCATGGTCACGGCAAAGCTGGCCTTGGAGGCGATTTTCTTTGCCATAGCCATACAGGTATCCATCAGCTCCGCCTGGGGGACCACATGGTTGGCAAGGCCCATACGGTAGGCCTCCTGGGCGTTCACCTGGTCGCAGGTGAAGATGAGCTCCTTGGCCCGTCCCACGCCGATAATCCGGGACAGGCGCTGGGTGCCGCCACCCCCGGGGAGGATGCCCAGCCCCACCTCTGGCAGACCGAAATGGGCATTCTCTGCCGCCATGCGGATGTCGCAGGCCAGGGCCAGCTCACAGCCCCCGCCCAGGGCGTAGCCATTGACGGCGGCGATGGTTACCTGGCGCATATTCTCCAACAGGTCTCCAGCCTGGTGGGTCAACAGGGCCAGTTCCTTGCCCTCCTTGCCGTTCTGGTGGACCATCTGGGCGATGTCAGCCCCGGCGGCGAAGGCCTTATCCCCTGCCCCGGTGAGGATCACCACCCGCACCTGGTCGTTGGCCTCCACCTCTTGGAGGGTGGCGGAAATTTCCCGAAACACCTGGCTGTTGAGGGCATTGAGGCAGTCGGGACGGTCAATGGTCACCACAGCCACCGGTTCCTGGATGCTCAGTTTCACATACTTCATGGTCGCTTCCTCCTACATATCTCTTATTTCTCGCCTTGGAATGCCCGGTAGACTGCCCTCCTGGTAAATCCCGTCTCCGGCGGGAAAAATTCCTTGGGCAGGCTGGTCACAGGCCCATCCGGGTCCATGGCGTATTTTAAGATTCCCTGTTCTGCGCACCAGTCCATGGCACCCCAATAGGCGTGTTCATGGTTGCCGGTCTCCCGAATCCGCCGGACACGGCGGCCGATGGCCTCCCCACGGGGGGCTAAGAGCATGGCCAACTCCCCCCAAGTCATGGGGGCATCCAGGCGCAGGCGGTTGTCGGAATAGACGATGCCCCGGGTCCGCTGCAGCGTTTCCAGGGTTGCAAAGTCCGGATCCTCCCGGCCCACATCGGCAAAGGGGCTCTCCTCCATGAGCTGGGATACCGTAACCACCTGGTAATCGTAGCGCTTCAACAGCTCCAACTGCTTTCTCAGCCCAAAGGCCACCGGGGTGCGGCGGGACATGTTGTAGCCGTCTTTTTGGAAGATAATCTGTCCAGCCAGGGCATTGGGGTCCTCTGCCAGGGCCCTGGCCATGGGGGCGGTCATGGCCTCGACCTCCGCTTTTAAGGTCTCCTCGGCAGACCCACGGTTCACCGGCAGCCAACCCGCCCCGTCAAAGGAGGCGGCCATGTACTGATAGCCCAGCTGGTCATAGACATCGTAACTGCTAAAGCCCCCGGCCATCTTGTCCACATAGTGGGGTGGACGGCCCATGGTGATCTCATATCCGTACTTCTCTCGCAGGAGCTTGTGGAGGCGGTTCAAATCCTCCACGGCGGCGTCCAGCCCCTCTAGGTAACTGCGCTTGCCGTAGACAAAGGGCTTTTTCCCAAAGAGGACGTGGCGGTAGCCATGGTTGGTGATCTGGTGCCCTTCCTCCAAGATGCGGCGGATCAAGCGCTCGTTGTTCACCGCGCCCCCCCGCTCGTCCTGGTTGATGTCCGGGTAGTGGTCGAATTTCACCCCACCCCAGTCCGCTTGGCCGTTTTTGCCAGGGGTGTCGGGGTAGTTCTCCCCGGTGTCCCCCACCACGTCGAAGGTCCCCAGGGCATCATATTCCTTTAATATATCCAACAGAACGTCCGTCAATGCCCGGCCGCTGAACTTGTCCGGCGCCGCCGGCAGGTCCATGGGGCCGTCGTCAAAGGTCATTGCCACCAAGCGCTTCGTGGTCCGAACCCGCTCAATGCGCCGGGTGTAGCTGATGTGGTGCTTCTCCTCAGGCAGGAACCGCTTCAACACTTTTTTCCCGACTTTCCCCGCCTTCACAATGATCGACATACTCTGCGCTCCTTCCTATTTTACAAAATCCCTCCAAGCACAGCGGACGGCAAAGGCCGCCCACTTTCCGTAGCGTACCAGGGATCCATTGGTCTTTTTCAGTTTGGTATACTGGCTCCGGGCCACCCACAGGGCCCGACCGTCCCGGCCACTCACCTGGCCCTTCCCCTCCAACAGGGCCCCCCGAAGGGCGGGAAGGGTGCAGGCTTGGGCCTCCACCAGGATGCGCCCGTTGCCGATCTCCTGGGGCAAGTGGGCATCGCTGCCGGCAAAGGGGGGCAGGCCCTGGGCCTGGGCAAAGTCCGCCGCCATCTGGTTGGCCCTGGGGTTTTTCCGGTTGGCCCGGCTGTTCCAGACCTCTACCCCATCTAGGGACGGAACCAGGGGGAGGAGGGGTTCCACCTCCCGCCGGTACTGAAAGGGATGGGCCAACACTGCCAGCCCCCCCTTCTCCCGAATCTCTGCCGCGCTGGCAGGCAGGTCTCGGGAACCGCTGACATGCTCCACAAAGAGGCCCAGCAGATGTCCCTGGGTGGTGGAGACCTCCACCCCAGGGATCAGCAGCACCCCGTTGCACTGGGCAGGGCCGGTGTAGGGCAGGTCGTGGTCACAGATGGCCACAGCATCCAAGCCCCTTTCCCGGGCAATTTTGGTAATTTCCTCTACCCCCATCCGCCCGTCAGGGGAGCGGTTGGAGTGGACGTGCAAATCAAGACTCAACTTCATCAGTGGTTCCTCAAGCTATTTCTCAAATAGGCCCAGTAAGCACCCATATCACCCTTTCGCTTTAGGGCCTCCGGAACCAAGAAAAAGTCTGCCACACCCGCAAAGGCCTCCACAAACTTCCCATGGCGCAAATAGGCCAGGGTGGCCAGACCATCGTTGAAGAGGTACCGCATCTTGATCCCCAGCTCGTAATCCTTGGGGGTATACTGGCAGGGCTCCCCGGCAGCAGCTTGGGCATAGAGGCTGGCAAAGGGGCTTCCGCAGCAGGCAGTGAGAGGGAAGCTCCCCCACACCCGTGGGTTCACCTCCAACACCCGGTTGTCCTTGAACTCCACCATGGCCATCCCCACAAAGCCGAAGCTGGCCAAGAGGCGGTGGGCCTGGTCGATCTTTTTCTCGTTGTAAAAGCTCATGCAGCAGGTGGAGGGCCCCCCGGTGATGGGGTACTCCCGCTCCCGCCGGTGGCACAGGGCACACAGGAGCTGGCTCTCCTCCCCCAACAGGAGGTTCACACCCTCCCCATACCCCTCCAACATCTCCTGTACAATGGGGGTATCATAACTGGACATGGCCTGGTAGTTCTCCAAATATTCCTCCTGGTTGTGGGCAATCACATAGCGGTCCGCAGCTTTCAGGCCGAACTTTTCTCCACAGTGGGGCTTGAGGACCACCGGGTACTTCTCCGGCACCCCGTCGTATTCCTTGGGCACAGGAATATCCAACTCCAAGGCCCGTTGGTGGACGATTTCCTTGTCATTGAGGTCGTCCAACACCTGGGATGGGGCGATGAGGAAGTCCGCCACCTGGGCAAAACGCTCCCGCTGGCGGCTGACCATATTCAAGCTATCCGCCCCCACGCAGAAGAGGATGGGGCGGTCAAATTCTTGGAGATAGGCCAGAAGCCGGGGGGCATAATCCGCATCCTTACAGCTCCCCTTCAGCCATCTCACCTTGGCGGCGTAGCGGGATTGAAAGGCAGCGGGCGTCACCGGGCTGTCCGCCTGGGTCTGGGTCACCACCACCCGGTATCCCGCCTCCCCCAGGCTGCGCACTGCGGCCAGAGCGGCGCGGTAGCGTCCGTCCGTGACCACCACAGTTCTATTTTTCAAGTGCATTCTCCCCTCTTTCGGGCAACCACCGCTGGTTCAGCGGGTATATTTGTCAAAGCTTGCGCGCAATAAACTCTCATACTGGGCCGCTTGGTCCCCCCGGCGGTCAATCACCCCTTGCAGCGGGGTCTCCCGGATGGAAACAGTCAGCAGCAGGTCCAGTAGTTCCTCGAAAAACTCCCCTTCACACAGGTGGACCACCCCGCAGCCTATATTCTCCAACCAAAACAGGTCGATCACATCCAGCCCGGTCTGGTCCTCAAAGCGGCTGAGGAGATATACCCCCCGGCGCAGGCCCTTCCCAGGGGAGCGGCGAAAGACGGTGTAATATACCTCCCCCTGCCAGCGGTGGAATACGTCCCAGCTTCGCCGGGAATCGCTGAGGGCATAGAGCCCCCGGAGGAACCGCCGGCCTGAGCGCTTACTCAGGCGGTACCAGCGTATCCCGCCCCCTTGGGTCCACTCCATCAGGGCATTGCCCACCTCCCGGTCTAGCAGGGGGGCGCGGAAGGGCTCCGGTTGGAATTCCCGCGCCAGGCGCTGGAAGCGCTCCGCCAGTTCCGACAGGCGGCGGACATCCATCACGTCTTTGATCCGGTTTAAGATGTCCACCAGGTCTCTCGTATGCAGTTGGGCGGCATGTCCCACCCGGTCGTTGACCACGATATTATAGATGATCTCTTCCATGGCCTGGATGCCCTGGAAGTAGGCAGAGAGGGTGGCGCATTGCAGGGCCTTTTCCCCGTCGCTGCGGCCATCCAGCCAGCGGTCCAGGGCCTCTAGCTCCCGGCCGGGGTTCTCCTCCATCAGGCGCAGGATGCGATGGATGGGGCCGGGGTCGTAATCGCTCTCCCCAAAGAAGTCGCTGGCATTGTCGCTGACCCTGCCCCACAGGCTGGCGTAACGCTCCTGTTCCTCAGCGGGCAGGGTGGTTTGAAAGTCCATGTTGAGGAAGCGCACCCGGATCTCCCCCTCGGCATCCTGCTCCCGTTCCACGAAATACAGGTCCCCCCGCTGGGGCGGGCCGTAGAAATCCTCATACCATTTGAAATGAATATAAAAGCTGCTCTCCTGCTGGGCTGCCGCCACCCAGGCCATAGTTGTCCATGCTTCGCGTATGGGTGCCCCTTTTCCGGCATACTGGTCGAACATCCGGGCAATGTTTGGGTCCGAGAGTATGTCGTGGTACATCCAGCATATCCTGTGCTGATCGGTATCTCCCATGAGCTCGTCCACGGCGTCACGGTCTAAATAGATGGGGTCATCAAAGCACATGTATCAGCGGCAGCCTCCGATTCCTTCAAAGTGGTTACAAATTAGTTACCAATTTGTATTATAGCAGGTGTTCCCGCTCTCTTCAATCGAAAAGCAACGCTTTCTATAAAAAAAGACAAATTTCTTTGGAAATGGATGGGGCCCTCCCGTTTTGCCGGGGGGCCCCATGGTCTCAATCCTTTGATTTGTAGTAGAGCATACAGTGGCAATAGCCCTCAAACTCTGGGTCCTTGATCTGGGCCTTGAACTCCTCGCACATACACTTGTTCTCCTCGGTCCGTTCCAGACGGCAGGGGCAATAGCCCCCGGTCTGCTTCAACCCTTCCCGGATCATGTCGGCAATCTCCTGGTTGGGGTTCACTTTGATTTTCAAGCTGTCTGCACCTCCTGTTCCGTTTTCTGCTCCTGACTTTCATTCTATGCCGCTGAGAACAATTTATCCTCTGATGTTTCCATCAGAGGATAAATGATACAGACGGCGAAACGCCTCAGCTTTGCGTTTTCTCAGGCTTTCCAGAGGCCGTGCAGGTTGCAGTAGGCATACACAGCTTCCACCTCATCCCCGTCGCACAGGGCGAAGCAGACCTTGGGCTCCTGGCCGGGCTGCAGGGCCTTGCGCTGGTTGCCGGACTTGGTCTGCAGGGATATCCACTCAATGTAATGCTCCGGGGCCATGGGGTGCTCCACAGAGCCCACGGTCACGTGGACCTGGTTGCCCTCCACGGTGTACACAGGCATGTGCTTCTCCGCAGCAGCGTCAGTGGTACCGGGGATGATCTCCTTCATCTCCTTACCGCAGCACATGGTAGGCGCCTTGCTCCCCTTCACCATAGCAACGATTTTTCCGCAATGTTCACATTCATAAAACTTTTGTTCCATTTTGTTTACCCTCCGATATTTATTTTTTAATGAGAACAACTGCTGTGACCGCAGTTGTGTGCTCCGTCTCCATGGCCATGGCCGTGGTGGTCGCAGTGTACGTCAGGGTCATAGCCCAATTTCCCCGCCAGCAGGGCTTCCACCGCCCCGTCAGCCTCCCCGGTGACACCGCCGTAGAGCTGAATGCCTGCCTGGGCCAGGGCATTCTGGGCCCCGCCGCCGATGCCGCCGCAGATCAGGGTATCCACCTGGTTGAGGCGGAGGAACTCCGCCAAGGCCCCGTGGCCATAGCCGTTGGCGTCCGCCACCTGGCTGGACTGGACCGCCCCGTTTTCCACGTCGTAAAACTTAAAGGCCTGGGTATGGCCGAAATGCTGAAAGATTTTTCCGTCCTCATACGTCACTGCAATTCTCATGGCTTTGTTTCCTTTCCGCATAAGGGGCCGCTCCCCCCGCCTCCGGCACCGCTGGCGGAGGCAATGGGCCGACCTGCCCTGGCACATCTGATAACTGCCGCCGTCGATAATGAGCGGTTTGCCGTTGAGCAGGCTGTCAGCGAGCTTATACCTGGCCGCCTCATAAATCTCCGTCACTGTGGCCCGGGATATCCGCATTTGCTGGGCTGCCTGTTCATGGGTCCGTTTTTCATAGTCCACCAATCGGATGGCCTCGTATTCGTCCAAAGAGAGTATGACGGTTTCCGGCGGAGATATTCCATCGGGATGAAAGCTAACATAATCCGGCTCCTGGCAAATCGTCCGCATCCGTTTCGGCCTGGCCACTGTGCCGCCCCCTTTTCCGTTATATGCTGATTATACTATAACACATTCCCATAAGAAAGGGACTTAGTCACACAAGCCCATCTTTTCTCAAAAGAACAGGAGCCGGGGCGTTCCCCAGCTCCTGTTGTTCTATTTCTCTAGGGTTCAAAGCTCTGGGGCACCGCCTCAAAGCTGAGGATTTCATCCTCCACCGGAGGCGAGACCTCCTGGGCGGGTTCCGCCCCGCCGCCGTTCTTCATGCTCTCCCACTGCTCCTTGGTGATGAGAAGCTGCCGGGGCTTGGAGCCCTCAAAGGGACCCACAATGCCCTCCTCCTCCATCTGATCCACTAGACGGGCCGCCCGGGCATAGCCCAGCTTCAGCCGCCGTTGGAGCATGGAGACGGAGGCCTGGCCTAGCTCCATAATCACGTCCACCGCCGCAGGGAAGAGCTCGTCGTGCTCGTCGCCGCTGCTCTCCCCAGCCGGGAACGCCCCGGCCCCGCCGGAGGAGGACTTGCTGCCCTTCTTCTCCGACTCGCTGACGTGCTGCTCGATCTGTTCCATCACATCGTCGTCGTAGGCAGCGGTGCTGTTCTGCTTCACGCAGTCCACCACAGCGGCCACCTCCTCGTCGGAGATGAAGCAGCCCTGAACCCGGAGGGGCTTGCCGGAACCCAAGGGGAACCAGAGCATGTCGCCCTTGCCCACCAGCTTTTCCGCGCCGGTGTTGTCCAGGATAATCCGGGACTCCAAAGAGGAGGCCACGGCAAAAGCCACCCGGGAGGGGATGTTGGCTTTCATCAGGCCGGTGATCACGTCGGCGGAAGGCCGCTGGGTGGCAATCACCAGGTGCATCCCGGCGGCACGGCCCATCTGGGCCACCCGGCAGATGGATTCCTCCACCTCCTTGGCCGCCACCAGCATCAAGTCCGCCAGCTCGTCGATGACGATGACGATCTTGGGCATCGTCTCCACGTTCTCCTGCTCCCTGGCCCAGTGGTTGTAGGAGTTCAGCTCCCGCACCCCGGCCTCGGAGAAGAGACGGTAACGCTTCATCATCTCCGTCACCGCCCATTGCAAGGCTCCGGCGGCCTTTTTCGGGTCTGTCACCACGGGAATCAGAAGGTGGGGGATGCCGTTGTAGCCCCCCAGCTCCACCATTTTCGGGTCCACCATGATGAGCCGCAGCTCCTCCGGGGTGGACTTATAGAGCATACTGACAATAAGAGAGTTGATACACACAGACTTACCGGAACCGGTGGTACCGGCGATGAGCATGTGGGGCAGCTTGGCGCAGTCCCCTACAATGTAATTCCCCCCGATGTCCTTGCCCACAGAGAACGCAGCGCTGGACTTATGCCGCTGGAAGTCCGAGGCACTGAGCACCTCCCGGATGTTCACGGGGATCACGTTCTTGTTGGGTACCTCCACGCCCACCATGGATATCTTGTCGGGCACGGGGGCAATCCGGACACTGGCCACGCCCAGGGCCAAGGCCACGTCGTCGGAGAGGTTGGTGAGCTTGTTCAGCCGCACCCCCTGTTTCAGGGCGATCTCGTAACGGGTCACAGAGGGGCCCTGAACCGCCCCCACCACCTGGCCGTCGATGCCAAAGGATTTCAGCACCCCAGACAGGCGCTCCATCGTCCCCTCCAACTCCTCGTGGGCCGCCTGGGCCCCCTCGCCGCTGGGCGCGGTGAGCAGCTCCAAGGGGGGATAGATATAGGTCTTGGGGGTATCTTCCAAGCTCTGTTCGATAACCCCCGCCACCTCTGCCTCCGCCTGCCGCAGTTCTTCCTTCTTCTGGGCCTTGGTGGGCAGGGGCGGAGCAGCCGGGGTGGGCGTTGGTGCCGGGGGTTCCGGCGGGGGCGGGGGGGCAGCGGTGATGGGCTGCCACTCCGGTTCCTCCGCCAGAGGCGGGGGTTCTGGTGGGAGCTCCTCCGGTTCTGGTGGTTTCGTACCGCCCCGTTTGAACAGACCAACCCGTTCCTTCTTTGAAGGCGCTTCCTCCGGCTTCTCCTCTTGGAAGAATAGGTCGTCCTCTGGTGTATCTTCTTCCGGAGGCAGAGGAGGTAGGTCGTCCAGGGGCAGGTCCGCCGCTTTCCTGCGCCGCTCCCGTCTCATCCGGGGGGGCGGGGGTGGGGCAGTCCTGGCCTGGACCAGGGGGAACTCTTCCTCGTCCTCCTCTTCTGGGCCATCGTAGATGTAGCTGTCGTCGTCGTATTCCTCTTCATACTCCGCCTGATAGATCATTCGTTCCCGTCGATCCTGGATGAAGTGCATCACCCGGGCCGGGGTGATATGGAAGGCCCCAGCCAATAGTACCAGCAGCACCAGCACGAAGATCAGCCCCGCCCCCAGCTTGCTGAACCAAGCAGAGAAGGACACGCTCAGGGCGCCCCCCAGCATCCCACCGCTGAGGAGGTTCCCACCGTCTCGGCCCAGTTGGGAAAATGCGGCGATGCCTATCTCATATTTATATGGAGAAAGGCTCAGGTGGAGCAGAGCGCCAAAAAACAGCGGCAGCAGCCCAACGCACCACAGCCGCACCGTCAGGCGGCGCTGACGCTGGAAGAGCAGCAGGTACACCGCCATCACCAGGGCGAAGGGAGCCAGCCAGAAGCCGTAGCCGATAAGGCCCTTCACGGCGACACAGATGAAGTCCACCACCAGGGCATTGATCCCGGCCACGCCCAGGATCAGCATGAGGGCCAGGAAAGTGCAGACCGCCGCGGCAATGCCCCGGCTGAACATGTCTGGCTGATAGGCTAGGGCCTTACGCTTGGCAGGGGCCTTGGCCCCCTTGCCGCTGGGCTTCCCCCCGCCGCTGGACTTGCTGCCACTGTTGGATTTTGCAGATTTACTTGTGGGTTTCTTTTGTGTGGATGCCATAGTTTCTCCTCGGGTTTACTTCCAGATCAGTGTCGTGATCACCGCTGCGGCGCCGACGCCCCAGCAGTAAAAAGCAAAGTTGCCGAACTTGCCCTTGTTGGCCAGATTGTTCACCAGGCGGATGGCAAAGTAGCCGGACACCGCCGCCACCAGCATTCCCACCAGGTAGATGGGCAACATTCTCACGTCGATCCCATCCGCCACCGCGTCCTTGATGCTGAGGATGTTGGCCCCCAGCACCGCAGGGATGGACATGAGGAAGGAAAACCGCACCGCAAAGTTGCGCCGGAAGCCCCGGGTGAGGCCCACGGAGATGGAGGTGCCGGAGCGGGAGAGGCCGGGAACCACTGCCACTGCCTGACCCACCCCCACCAGCAGGGCATCCAGCATGGTGGCAGAGCGGGCAGTCTTGCGTCCTCTGCCCATCCGGTCAGAGTAGAAGAGCAGGAAGCCAGTGACCAGCAGGGCGCAGCCGATGAAAATGGTGTTGCCATAGAGGCTCTCCACCTTGTCCTTGATGGGCAGCACCGCAAACAGGGGCAGGGTGGCAATGATAATCATCAAAACCATCCGCCCGGAGGGGGAAAGATGCTCCTGGTCCTGGCGGCGGCGCTTGGAGAACAGGCAGGCCACCAGGTTGAAAAAGCCCTGGATGAGCTCCAAAATGTCCTTCCAATAGTAGACGAACACCGCAATGAGGGTACCCAGGTGGAGCAAAACGTCAAAAAACAGGGTCTCCTCTGGGTTTGCCAGGCCGAAGAAGTGTTGGAACAGGGACAGGTGGCCCGAACTAGAGATGGGCAGGAATTCCGCCACGCCCTGGACCAGCCCCAATAGGATGGATGAAAAAATATGCAAGCGGATTCCCTCCTTTAACCGTGATACAGGGCCGTCATAGCCTTGTAGGTCATATAACAGTCCAGCTTGGCGGTGGTCTCAAAGGGGGCGTGCATGGACAGCACGGGGACCCCGGCATCAATGGTGTCGATGTTCCGGTTGGCCAAGTAGCAGGCCACGGTGCCGCCGCCCCCCTGGTCGGTCTTTCCCAGCTCCGCCAGCTGCCAGAGGACATGGTGCTGGGCAAAGAGCCGCCGCAGCCGTCCCACCAGCTCCGCCGAGGCATCAGAGGCCCCGGACTTCCCCCGGGCTCCGGTATACTTGCTGATGCACACACCGTAGTTGAAATAGGCGCTGTTGCGGCTCTCATAGGCATCGGCAAAGTTGGGGTCATAGGCGGCGGTGACATCGGCGGACAGGCAGAGGGAGGTTTCATAGCAGGCCTTCAAGGGCACCCCCTGGGCCTGACACAGGTCGCTCATGAACACATCAAAGGCCGCCGACTGCATCCCCGTCACACCCAGGGAGCCCACCTCCTCCTTGTCCGCCAGGACACACACCGCCGTAGTCTCCGGGATGCTGTCCAGGTCCAGGAGGGCTTGGAGGCAGGCAAAGGCGCAGACCCGGTCGTCCTGGCCGTAAGCCCCAATGACGGAGCGATCCAGGCCCACATCCACCGCCTTGGCGGCAGGGACAGCCATGAGCTCGGCAGAGAGGAAATCCTCCTCCACCATGCCATACTTCTCATGGAGCAGGTCCAGCACCCCCAGCTTCACCCGGTCACTCTCCCCCTTTTCCCCCAGGGGAACGCTGCCCACAAAGAGGTTGAGCTGTTCCGCTTTCACGATATCTCCCATGGTCTTTTTCCCCTGGTCTGCCGCCAGGTGGGGCAGCAGGTCCCCCACGGTAAACTGGGGGTCTCCCGGCTCTTCCCCGATGCGGATGGGCACCTCTGTGCCGTCCCGGAGCACCACCAGGCCGTGGAGAGCCAGGGGTATGGTGGTCCACTGGTACTTTTTGATGCCCCCATAGTAGTGGGTCTTGCAATAGGCCAGCTCCTTTTCCTCATAGAGCGGGTTTTGTTTCAGGTCCAGCCGGGGGGAGTCGATGTGGGCGGCGGCGATGGCTGCCCCCGCCGAGAGGGGCTTGCTGCCAATCACTGCCAGCATCAGCCCCTTCCCCCGGTTGCTGCGGTATACCTTGTCTCCTGGTTGCAGGGCCGCCCCCCGCTCTAGGGGACGAAAGCCCGCCTGCTGGGCCAGGGCCACCCCATAGCTGACGCACTCCCGCTCGGTTTTGCCCTCGTCCAGGAAGTGCTTATAGGCTGTGCAATAGCGCTCCATGGCCTCCCGGTCCTCTTCGGTCAAAACATCATAGCCGTTGGTGCGCTGGAGGAAAAGCTCCTCCTTCTTCTGCTGCGCCAGGGTAGGCGCTTTCGTCTCAGTCATGGTTCCCCCTCCTTTAAGTATGCTATCATGGGCGCAAGGCACCCGCCTTGGTCTCGCTGACAGATTGGGCGATGATCTCCCGGAACAGGGCCTGAGCCCGCTGGGCAAAGCTCTCCGGGGTGTCCCCCTCGTCGTTCTCCAAGCAGTAGTCGCAGCGGGCCTTGAACCACGCGCTGCTCTGCTGGGCCGACACCCGCATCCGGGCATACTCCTCGGAAATCCCCTCCCGGGCCATGATCCGCCGGATGCGCAGCGCTTCCGGGGCGGTGATGGCCACGGTGCAGTCGCAAAAGTCCAGCAAACCGCCCTCCAACAGGGCAATGGCGTCGATGGCCGCCGCCGGGCGGCCCTGGGCCCGGGCCGCGTCCAGCCGCGCCCCCACCGCCTGGCTGATGTACTTGTGGGTGATGGCGTTCAAGTCCTCCAAGGCCGCCGGATCCTGAAAGACGATGGCCCCCAGCTTTTTCCTGGCCAGTTGTCCGTTTTCATACACTGGGCCGAAGCGCTCTGTGAGCTCCCGGCGCAGGTCGTCGCTGTTGGCGGTGAGCGCATGGTACACCGCGTCGGCGTCGATGATCTCCCCACCCAGGGCCACCAAGGCCCCCAGGGCAGTGGTCTTTCCTGCCCCGGTGGGGCCGGTGATGCCGATCACCCTCATGCCTGGTGCTCCCGGATGAAGGCCAGCAGTTCTTCCGTGGGGATGCCCCCCTCCCGGAGGACCTTGGGCTCCTCCTCCGTGAGGTCCACCACAGTGGAGGCCACCCCCAGGGCGCTGGAACCGCCGTCCACCACGCCCTCAATCTTCCCATCGAAGTAGGCCAACACCTCTTGGGCGTTCTTGGCCGGCTCCTTCCCGGAAAGATTGGCGGAGGTAGCCGCCAAGGGGAAGTCCGCCTTTTTGATGATATCCAAGGCCAGGGGATGGTCTGGGCAGCGGACCCCCAAGGTATCTGTCTCAGCCGTGACCATCAGGGGCACCACGCCCTTGTCCTCGAGCACCATCGTCAGGGGGCCGGGCCAATACTTCTCCGCCAGGCGATAGGCCACAGGGGGGATGTTCTGGCAGTACCGCTCCACCATCTCCATGCCGCTGACCAAGACACTGATGGGTTTTTCATAGTCCCGATCCTTTAAGTCAAAGATTTTCTGTACGGCCACACCGTCCCTGGCGTTGGCGGTGAGGCCATAGACCGTCTCTGTGGGAATCGCCACCAGACCGCCCTTCCAGAGCATGGTGGCCGCCTCCTGGGTCTCCTCTATGCTATACCGAACGGTATTGATCAATGTCTTCATTTCTCATTCGCTCCTTTTTTGTTCCTGGTCCCAGAGCCGCAGGGCGCTGATGATCTCCTCTAGCTCTCCGTCCATGACGCTGTCGATCTTATATAAGGTCAGGCCTACCCGGTGGTCCGTCACCCGGCCTTGGGGGAAGTTGTAGGTACGGATGCGCTCGTTGCGCATCCCGCTGCCCACCTGGCTGCGGCGCTCTCCGGCGATGGCCGCCGCCTGCTCCTCTGCCGCCCGCTCGTAGAGCCGGGAGCGGAGGATAGACAGGGCGCGGTCCTTGTTCTTATGCTGGCTGCGTTGGTCCTGGCACTCCACCACGGTCCCTGTGGGCAGGTGGGTCACCCGGATGGCGGACTCCGTTTTGTTCACGTGCTGTCCCCCGGCCCCGGAGGAACGGAAGGTGTCGATGCGCAAATCGTTGGGGTCAAGATGGAACTCCACCTCGTCCACCTGGGGCAGCACCGCCACAGTACAGGTGGAGGTATGGATACGCCCTCCGGACTCCGTCTCCGGCACCCGCTGGACCCGGTGGACACCACTCTCGTGCTTCAAGCGGGCATAGGCCCCCGCCCCCTCCACCAGGAAGGAGACCTCCTTGAAGCCCCCCAGCTCCGTCTCGCTGACCCCGGCGGCCTCTAGCCGCCAGCCCTGTTTCTCCACGTACATGGCGTACATCCGGTAGAGGCTGGCGGCAAACAGGGCCGCCTCCTCCCCGCCTACCCCGGCGCGAATCTCCATAAGCACGTCTTTTTCGTCCATGGGGTCCTTGGGCAGGAGCATTTGGCGCAGGCTTTCTTCCAACGCCTCCACCTGCTCCTTCACCCCGTCGTATTCCAAGCGGGCCAGCTCCCGGCACTCCGGGTCCCCCAGCAGCGCTTCCAAGCCCGCCAGCTCCCGGACCTTGGCCTGGTATTGGCGCAACTGCTCCACCAGGGGGGTGAGCTCCTTTTGCTCCCGGCTGAGCTTGGCCACCAGCTCCGGGTCGTTATAGGTCTCGTTCTGGGCCAGTTGGGCCTCCACCTCTTCCAGGCGCAATGCCAGCTTGTTTAGCTGCTGGTGCATGTTACGCGTCCTTCTCCTTGTCCGCCTGCTCTGCCGCCTTTTCCTCCGCCTCCCGGCGTTGGTAGTCCTGAAGCATAGCCTCATACTGGTTCATCATCATGGAGAACTCATAGGCTGACTGCTCCGACTGGCTCATGGGGGTCATAGACTCCTCCATTTTTTCCCGGAACCGGCTGTTCTCCTGCTCGTCCGCCTCGTCGATTTCGTTGAGCTCCCCGGCCGCGGCCTTTTCCTCCATCAGCTGGAAGAGCTCCTGCATCTTATCCTCTGTGGTCTGGGGATTCTTTTCCTGTTGATCCATGTCCCTGTCTCCTTTGTTCCTTTTCTAATGCGTCAGCCGCCGCCTGATGCGGGGCATATCCTACAGCTTAGCCCGGGCTGCTCCCCTCCTCCGCCTGGATGGCGGTGGATAGGGTTTCCCAGGTCTCCATGAGGGCGTCATACTCCGCAGTATATGCCCCCTCCTGCTCCAACAGCTCTTGGAGCGTTTGGTAATCGGAAGCCGCTGCCTCCTTCTGGCCCTCCAACTCCTCCAAGAGCTGGTCCAGCTTTTCCATGCGTTTTTCCGCCGCGGCCAGCTCTTTTTTCAGCTGCTTGGTACCGCCGCTGCGCTTGGGCTTTTCCTTTTTGGGCTTCTCCTCTTTCTTGGTGGGTGGGGGCAAGGTCTTTTGCCGCTCCCGCATGGCCTGGTAAGCGGTGTAATCCCCCTTGAAGTCGGAAATCTTTCCGTCCTCCAAGGTCCAAATCCGGGTGGCGAAGCGGTCGATGAAGTACCGGTCGTGGGAGACAAACAGCAGTGTCCCCCCATAGTCCTCCACCGCCCCCTCCATCCACTCCCTGGCGTCCAGGTCTAGGTGGTTGGTGGGCTCGTCCAGGATCAGCAGGTTCACCTGCTCGTCCATGAGCATACACAGCCGCAGGCGGCTCTGCTCCCCGCCGGAGAGGACGGATACCGGCTTGAACACGTCCTCCCCTTGGAAGAGGAAGCGGCCCAGACGGTCCCTGGCCTGCTGGGGGGTACAGTTGGCCTCGTAAATCATGGTGTCGAAGAGGCTGCGCTCCGGGTGGGCAAAGTGAATCTGTTGGGGCAGGTAGCCGGTCTTTACTGTAAGGCCCTGCTTGATTTTTCCCCCGTCCTGGGCTTCCTCCCCCAGGAGGATTTTCAAAAGGGTGGACTTCCCTGTGCCGTTGTCCCCCAACAGGGCAATGCGCTCCCCGTCGTCCACCCGGAGGGTAACATGGGAGAATAGGGTCCGCGTCCCGAAGGACTTTTCCAACTCCGTGATGCTCAGCAGGTCGTCAGCCCGGAACTCTGCCTGGTTGAAATGGGCCTTCATTTTCCGCTCCTGGGTGGGGCGGGCGGTCTGTTCCAGCTTGGCAATGCGCTTTTCAATGGAGAACGCCCGTTTGTTCAAGTGCTCGGTGTTGTGCTCGTGCATCATCCGGGCGGTGTCGGAAAGGCGTTGGATTTCCGCCTGCTCCTTCTTATAACGGCGCAGCTGTTCCAGATACCGCCGTTCCTTTTCCACCGCGTAGAAGGAGTAGTTGCCGCTGTAAAACTCCGCTTTCCCGTCCTTGAGCTCCACCACCCGGGCGATGGTCCTGTCCAGGAAATACCGGTCGTGGGAGATCACCAGAACGGTGCCTTTATAGTGGCGGATATAGTCCTCCAACCAGACGGTGGCGTTTAGGTCCAGGTGGTTGGTGGGCTCGTCCAGCAGGAGAATTTCTGTGTCCATGAGGATGAGCCGGGCCAGGTTCACCCGGGTCTTTTCCCCGCCGGAGAGGTCGGCAAAGAGTTGCTCTCGGAAGCTGCGCTCCAACCCCAGGCCGGTGCAGACCTTTTCCAGGCGCATCTCCGTCTCATAGCCGCCGCCGGTTTCGAAGGCGGTCTGAAGTCGGTCGTAACGGGCCAAGAGCTCCCGGTCCCCCTGGGCCAGCTTGTCGGAAAGGCTGTGAATCTCCGCCTCCATGGCCTTCAGCTCGTCGAAGGCCGTGCGCAGCACATCCTCCACCCGGTACCCCCCTGGGTACACAGGGATCTGGGAGATCAGCCCCAGGCGCTTCCCCGGCGCGATGCTCACGCTCCCGCCGTCTGCCTCCTCCTGCCCAGTGAGGATACGGAAGAGGGTGGTCTTTCCCGCGCCGTTGCGGCCCAAAATGCCCACCCGCTCCCCGGTGTCCACCTGGAAGCTCAGCCCGTCCAGGACAGGCTGGCCCAGCTCATATTCTTTTGTGACGTCATGTATTGCGATGTCGATCATGGCGCTTCGTTCCTTTGTCTTGCATGATTGTGAATTGGGTGTGGCGCGGGGCGGTAAAGTGTGGTATGATACCAATATCGTCAGTTCCCGCCCTCTTGGGGCGGAATTTTACAAATTTTAGGAGGCACACAGCGTATGATCGCACTTCAGTGGCAGGATAAAGTCCTGTCCCTTCTGGATCAGTCCAAGTATCCCCAGGAAGAGTCCTGGATCACCTGCTCCACCGTGGAGGAGACCGCCGCAGCCCTCTCCTCCGGCGCTATTCTGGATGAGAAAATCGCCGCCATCGCCGGGGCGTATGCCTATTGCCTGGCCGCCTTGGCCAAGCAGGACGCCCAGCAGACCCCCGCCTTTGACGAGGCCTTAGCCCAGGCCAAGGCCCTGCTGCTGGACAGCCGCAGCGGCGCCCGGGACATGGCCGCCGCCCTGGACTTCATGGAGCATCCTCCAGAAGCCTATACCAAAAATGTTGACCGGCTGACCACCCTTCTGGCCACCGCTGTCACCTATGAGCGCCAGCAGGTGGTGGCCGACCGGAACACCTGCCGCAACGGCACAGAGCTCATGGGGGAGGGCACCCGCGTGCTGGTTCGGGCAGACCGGGGGGCGTTCCACTCCGCTTCCCCCTGTGGTTCCCTAGGCATCGTCCGCCGGGGGTACAAGCGGGATATCTTGGAGCAAATCACCCTCTGCCAGGGAAAGCCGGAACTGGCCGGGGAAGGGCTGCTGGCCCAAGAGCTGGACCGGGACAAGGTCCCCTGCACCGTCCTCCCCGACAATGCCGCCGCCACCTTCCTCTCCAACCAGGGGGCTCACATGGTGCTGTGCGACGGCATCCTAGCGGCGAAAAATGGGGACTTGAAAGCCCCTGTGGGGGCTTATGAGCTGGCCATTGTCAGCTATTTCCACTCCATCCCCTTCTATGCGGTGATGAATGCCGACGACGTGGACCTCTCTCTGGAAAGCGGCGCGGCCTTCTTGGCAGACGCCAAGCCCATCGAGCCCTCCCCCGCTGGCATCCAGGGCTGGGCACCAGCCTATGACGTGATTCCCGCCTTCCTCATCACCGGGATGATCACCGACCGGGGCATCGTCAGCGCCCCCTATGAGGAAACCTTGGACGAGCTGGTGAAGCACACACCCCGGAAAATGATCCTCAACTTTGATGAGCTATAATCCAAATCTATCTGAACGGAACGGGCCCTTGGGGGCCCGTTCTCTTTTCTTTCGCTGCTGGGGCTTAGCCCTCCGGGGCCAGGCGGCGGACTTCCCGCACCAATTCCTCAAAGGCCATCCCCCGGGATGCCTTCGCCAGCACCACCGCCCCCGGCTGGATGAGCTGGGGCAGAAGGGCTTTGGCCTCCGCCTTGTCCTTGGCATAGTACACCGCAGGGACATGGGAGGCCTTGGCCCCCTCGTAGATGTTCCGGGCCAGCTCCCCCACCGCCAGCAGGACGTCAATGTTCCCCACGTTGCCGGCATATTCACCCACGCTGTAGTGCAGCTCCGGGCCCAAACTACCCAGTTCGAACATATCCCCCAGGATGGCCACCCGCTTGGTCCCCCCACTCTGGGACAGGACTTCCAAGGCAGCACCCATGGACTGGGGGTTGGCGTTGTAGGCGTCGTCCAGGATGGTCACTTCCCCCTGGTGCAGCACGTTCATGCGCATCTTCGTGGGGACAAAGGCGTGGATGCCCCGGATCAGCTCCTCTTCATTTAAGCCAAAGTGCTCTCCGATTACGCAGGAGATGAGCACGGGATAGATCATGTGGCTCCCCAAGGCGGGCACCGTCACCTCGAATGCCCGCTCAGGGGTATGTACGGTACACTTCATCCCCTGGGCCCCCAGCTGCTGGATGGACTTGGCCTGGTAGGGCGGATGGTGATCCGCCCCGCAGAAGATGATGGATGGGGTGATCTTCCCCTCTAAGCCCCGCAGGAGGGGATCGTCGCCGTTGAGCACCGCCAGGGAACCGGGCTTCATGTAGTGGAAGATCTCCGACTTGGCCTTGAGGATGTTCTCCCGGCTGCCCAGGTTTTCAATGTGGGAGTCCCCGATGTTGGTCATCACCGCCACGTCGGGGCACACCAGGCTGGTGAGGTAGTCGATCTCCCCAAAGTGGTTCATGCCCATCTCCAACACGCAGATCTCGTCCTTCCGGCTCAGGCGGAAGAGGGTTAGGGGCAGGCCCAGCTCGTTGTTGAAGTTCCCCTCGGTCTTGAGCACCCGGTATTTGGCCCCCAGAACCGAGGCCACCATGTCTTTCGTGGTAGTCTTGCCCACACTGCCGGTGATCCCCACCACTGGGATGGGGAAACGGGCCTTATAGGCCCTGGCCACCTGGCCGATGGCCACCATGGTGTCCGGCACCTTGATGTAGAACTTGTCGTTGTCCAGGGTTTCTGGGACTTCCTCTGTCAGGCAGCCTGCGGCGCCGCTCTCCAACGCGGTGGCAATGTAGCGGTGGCCGTCGGTGCGCTCCCCCCGCAGGGCCACGAACAGGGCGCCAGGATGGATGGCGCGGCTGTCGGTCTCCACAGAGGTGACGGTCTTTTCCCAATGGGAAAACCCGCCCAGGGAAACGCCGCCGGTCGCTTCCAGCAGCTCTCGAACTGTCATAGCTTCCATGGAATTTCTCCTCTATCCTCAAAAATCACCCAAAAGGGGTGGGGCGGGCTGTCCCGCCTTTTTTCTGGGTCATCCGTTGCCCCGCAGGCGCAGGGATTCCTCCACGATGGCCTGGCACAGGGCAGGGTAGCCGATGCCCACCGCCGCCGCCTCCTGGGGCACCAGGCTGGTGGGGGTCATGCCAGGGAGGGTGTTGATCTCCAGGAACCAGGGGGTCCCTGTCTCGTCCACGATAAAGTCCGCCCGGGAGTAGACCCCCAGGCCCAGGGCACGGTAGACCGTCAGGGCCGCCTGCTGCACCGCCGCCTCCCAAGCAGGGGGGATGGGGGCGGGGGTGACTTCCTCCGCCGCGCCGGGCTGGTACTTGTTGTTATAGTCATAAAATCCCGTTTTGGGGATGATCTCAATGGAGGGCAGGGCCCGGTCCTCCAACAGGGCCACCTGGATTTCCCGGCCGGTGATGTATTCCTCCACCACGCAGGCCCCCCCCAGGGCCAAGCTCTCCTCCAAAGCGGCGCGGAGCTCCTCCCGGCTGTGGGTGATGAACACCCCAATGGAAGAACCGCTGGCCACCGGCTTCACCACGCTGGGCAGGGGCAATTCCTGGGTCAGGGGCTCGATCTGCTGCTGGGTGAGCTGCAAGCGCTGCCAACGGGGGGTCTGGACGCCCAGGTGGGCAATGAGGCGCTTGGTCAAGTCTTTGTCCATGGCGATGCCAGAACCCAAATATCCGGAACCGGTATAGGGAATGCCCAGCAGGTCGAAGGCCGCCTGGACCCGACCATCCTCCCCACAGGTACCGTGGAGAGCCAGGAACACAATGTCCGCCATTTGGCACAGCTCCAACACCCCCTGACCAAACTGGCTGGGGCTCTCCAACCGCCGGGCGGCTTTCACCGCCGCCAGATCCGGGGCCCCGGGGGCGATGTTTCGCCACCGGTCGGAGATGGGCTGGTCAAAATAGTCCCCCAATGGGCCGTTATAATCCTCCAACCCTATGTACATATCCACCAGGGCCGCTTGGTGGCCTAAACTCTGTAAGGCGTGGGCGATCATGGTCCCGGAGGAGAGGGAGACGTTCCGCTCCGGGCTGAGACCGCCGGCCAGCACAACAATTTTCACTGTGGTGCCCTCCTTATTCTAAATTGAAGTTTGGGCTTATCCTATCGTATACCGCAGGGGCCGGTTGTGTGAAGCGCCGGCGCCTCCGCAGCCGCCTGGATGAGGGCACAGGTTCACAGTTTCTTTTTAATATAGCACATTCCCGCTGAAATCTCAACAAAAACAAAACAGGTGTACCGCATTTCTTTGCGGCACACCTGTTTTATTTCTTAGATTAGGAGAAAAAATTACTCCTCGAAGCCCAGAGCCTTGGGATCGGTCTCGCAGGCGTCTTCGCAGCCGCCGCAATCAATGCACTCGGAAGTGACGACGCAGACGTCCTTCCCGTTGACGTTGCCCTCAACGATGGCGTTGGTGGGACATTCATCGATGCACTTCTTGCAGAAGGTGCACAGTTCGGGGTTGATCACATACATGGTTTAGCTACCTCCAATCAAATTTCTTGGCACTGACCATTGTAACATAACTTTTGAAAAATGCAATTCAAAATTCACTGAAAAATGTTGGTTATTTTTCTGGTTTTCGGGCATGATTTTTATAGATTTTACACACAGAACCAAGTTGGAGAGGAGTTTCTCTATGCAAAACCGCTTATCCATCCCAGACTTTCCCGCCAGCGCCACCCCCAATTTAGAGGGTGCGCCCCGCTCGGAGAGCCATGAAGCACGCAACCAATCCGTCACGCCCCCTGAAGTTGGGCCGGAACAGGGGAAAAAGGAGGGGAATCCATGAAAACTGCCGCCTTTTCCCCCTGCGCCAAGGGCAGCCTGGCCATTGCCGGGGCCATGGCCCAGCGTCTGGGGCACGATTACGTAGGCAGCGAACACCTGCTGCTGGGTTTCCTTCAGCAGCCCAAGTGTGGCGCGGCCAAGCTCTTAGCCCAAGCCGGGGCGGAGCAGAAAAAAATTATGGGGGCCCTCACCCGCCGGCAGGGGATCGGCTCCCCCCTCCCCCATCACCGGCAGCTCACCAACCGTCTGGAAAAGATTGTGGAGCTGGCGGTGGCCGAGGCTGTGGGGATGAAACACAGCCAGGTGGGCAGCCGCCACCTGCTCTTAGGGATGCTGCGCCAGGGGGACGGCAGCGCCGTGGCACTGCTGGAAGAGGTGGGCATCCAACCCAACCAGCTCTATCAGGAAACCCTGGCTTCTCTCGGCAGCGGGGGGACCTATTCCTCCCGCTCCAAGGAGGAACGGGAATACACCCCACCCCCCACCGGGGCCGCCACCCGCCTGCTGGACCAGCACGCCCGGGACATGATCCAGCAGGCCGCCCAGGGGGGCTTTGACCCGGTGGCCGGTCGGGAGGAAGAGGTGCGCCGCCTGATCCAAATCCTCCTGCGCCGGAGCAAGAACAATCCCCTGCTGCTGGGGGACCCCGGCGTGGGCAAAACCGCCGTGGTGGAGGGCCTAGCCCAGCGGATGGCCCGGGGCCAGGTGCCTGACCAGCTGCGCAACAAGCGCCTGATGGCCCTGGACCTGCCCTCCATCGTGGCGGGGACCAAGTACCGGGGAGAATTTGAGGACCGGATGAAGAATATCCTGGGGGAGGTGGCCCGGGCAGGGAACGTGATCCTCTTCCTGGATGAGCTCCACACCATCGTGGGGGCGGGCAGCGCCGAGGGAGCCATTGACGCCGCCAACATCCTCAAACCCGCCTTGGCCCGGAGCCAAATCCAGCTCATCGGCGCCACCACGGTGGACGAATACCGGCGGATCATCGAAAAAGACGCCGCCCTGGAACGGCGCTTCCAAAGTGTCCGGGTGGAGGAGCCCAGCCAGCAGGAGGCCCTTGCCATCCTCCACTCCCTGGTGCCCCGGTACAGCCTCCATCACCAGATCAGCTTCCAGCGGGAGGCCTTGGAGGCCGCTGTCTCCCTGTCCGTGCGTTACCTGCCGGACCGTCGGCTGCCGGACAAGGCCATCGACCTTTTGGACGAGGCCGCCGCCCAAGCAAGGCTGCAAACCATGGGGCCTCCGTCGGAGTTGCAGGCCTTAGAGGGACGCATCCAGCAGGCGGCCCGGGAGCGCAACGAGGCCATCGCCAACCAGGACTATGAGACCGCCGCCCGCTGCCGGGACGCGGAGCTGGATTTCCGCCGGGAGTTGGAGACCTCCGTCCGCCGCTGGCAGGCGGGGAAAAAAGAGCCTGCCGTCACCCCCCAGGAGGTGGCGGGGGTGGTGTCCCAGTGGACAGGCATTCCCCTCACCTCCCTGACCCAGCCGGAGAAGGAACGGCTGCTACAGCTGGAAACAGAACTCCACAAACGGGTCATTGGCCAGGATGCCGCAGTCAACGCGGTGGCCCGTGCCGTCCGCCGGGGTCGGACAGGACTGAAGGAGCCGGACCGTCCTGTGGGGGCTTTCCTCTTCCTGGGCCCCACAGGGGTGGGGAAAACCGAGCTGTGCAAAGCCTTGGCTCAGGTACTTTTTGGCCAGGAGGAGGCCCTCCTACGCTTCGACATGTCAGAATTTTCCGAAAAGCACACCACCAGCCGCCTCACCGGCTCCCCGCCGGGCTATGTGGGCCATGAGGAGGGGGGCCAGCTCACCGAGGCCGTCCGGCGGCACCCCTATTCCGTGCTGCTCTTTGACGAGCTGGAAAAAGCCCACCCCGATGTCTGGGGGCTACTGTTGCAGATCATGGAGGACGGCATCCTCACCGACGCCCACGGCAAAAAAACCGATTTTCGCAACACCGTGGTGGTCATGACCTCCAACGTGGGGGGTGAGCGGCTCTCCGCTGGGACCACCCTGGGCTTCTCCTCCCAGGAGCAGGACCAAAAGACTGGGGAGGCCGTGTTGCAGCGGGAGCTGCGGCAGGTGTTCCGGCCGGAATTCCTCAACCGTCTGGATGAAACCGTCGTCTTTCATCCCTTGGAGAACCGGGAACTCACCGCCATTGCCAAAAAGCTCCTGCGCTCGGTAGGCCAGCGGATGGCAGATCAGGGGGTGCGCTTCCTCCCCACAGAGGCGGCGGTGGCCCATCTGGTCCAGGCCGGTACCGACAAGCGCTATGGAGCCCGTCCCCTGCGGCGGCTCATCCGCAGCGAGGTGGAAAACCCCGCCGCAGAACTGTTGCTCCGGGAGGAAATCCGCTCCGGCAGTACCTTATATTTGGAAGAACAGGGCGGGAAGCTGACCCTGGTGCCCCTGCGATCCAGTCCTACACAGAGATAAACTTGCCCCCCAGCAGGACCATTCGATGGCCCTGCTGGGGGGCGTGTGATTTACTTCGCCTGTGCTCTGTTCGTCGTTACGGTCTTGTTGTCTGTCTCGCCGCCTGCGGAGGCGGTGATGGTGACAACTGCGTAGTAAGATACGCCGGGGGTTCCCTTGTACGTATAACTGCCGCTTTTTCTGCTGGCATTTAAAGCCATCAACCCATTGCCCGTACTGCCCTTGATTGTGGTTACATAGCTTCCGTCGCTTTTACGAATCACAATGGATGAGGCCCCAATTGACGTTGCCCTCTGATTCGCACTTGCATTAAACGATATTTTCACTTCACCTGAGTTGGCCCCAGCTGATGCGGATGCGTCGTATGTGCTCAAAACGTTTGCTGCCCGTTCTAC